>CALHIC010000354.1 GCA_938030845.1 uncultured Oribacterium sp.
TCTCACGAGGAGAGGTGTCTGCTATTATTGGGGGCAATGGAGCCGGAAAAAGTACGACACTCAAAATGATTCTGGGCTTGATTCACCCTAGTGAAGGAAAGATTCAGTTTCTGGGAAAAACGATAAATTCCCAAAATCGACTTTCTCTTCTCCAAAAGACCGGAAGTCTTATTGAAAATCCAGGCGGTTACGGGCATTTAAGCGGACTGGAAAATATGCAGATTGTGCAGAAATTAAAAGGCGTGAAGGAAGAAGAAATTGCCTCGGCACTGAAAACCGTCCGACTCTATGAACAAAGAGATAAGAAGCTCAGCAGTTATTCTCTGGGAATGAAACAACGTCTCGGTATCGCTATGGCCATTTTGGGAAATCCGAAGCTTCTGATTCTGGAAGAGCCCACAAACGGCTTGGATCCTGCCGGCATACAAGAAATCCGTGAGCTGATTGTATCTCTTCCTAAAGAAAGAAATATGACGGTCATCATTTCCAGCCATCTCCTCAGCGAAATAGAGCAAATGGCAAGTCAAGTCGGTATCATTCACCATGGACAGCTGCTCTATGAAGGGCCTCTTAAGGAACTGGAATGTAACGGAAAAAGTCTGGAAGAGGCATTTCTGGAAATGACCGGCGGAAAGGAGTCTTTATGAACACCCTAAGCAATATCCCTAAAATCGTTTCTATCGAGTTTCAAAAAGCGCGCCATAAGCATTTTCCTTTGCTGTTCCTCGCAGCTCTGCTTTTGGATTGTGCCTATCTATTTTATGGCACAAAAGCGCATTCCGAGACATGGTTAAATATCTTTTATGCTCTTCCCATAATTAACACCCTGGTTCTGTCCGTACTTATGGCGGTAATTGCCTCCCAGTCTGTGGACATGGAACACAAAGGCGCTATGTGGAACCTTCTTCCCACCTTGGAAAGCAGAGCTTCTATCTATCTGGGAAAGCTTTTCTTCGGTTTTATTACCCTTGTCCTGTTTTGTACTTTCCAAATCGGCATGGTTCTTCTTGGGGGAAAGGTCTTAGGTTTTACCGGAGATATTCCGTCACATATTGTTCCCGTTCTGTTCTTTTCAGAACTTATCGGCGGAATGATTCTGTATCAGCTTCAATGCACGCTTTCCCTACTGTTTTCCAGCCAGTTTGCGGCTCTTTCCATTGCCTTCGGCGGTACCCTGGCCGGCTTATTTCTGGCCTTTATCAGCACAGACATGTGGACTCCCTGGTCCGTTTTCCTTTCCTTAAGCCCTATCGGTATGGACTATGACCGCGCAGCAAGAATCATGAACCTGAGCCTAAGGTCTATTCCTATTTCCGATATTTTGCTAAGCCTGCTTTACCTCATCGGCACTTTTCTGCTTGGTCTCCTTCTTTTCACCCGCGCGGAGCAGGGAGAAGCTTTGTTTTCTCTCCACCGGCAAAAAATAAGCCACAGTCTGCACAGCAGCTTGTCCCCGGAATTTATCAAGTTAAAAAGGAACCCCATCTGGATTCCTTTCCTTCTGATTCCCCTGATTTCGGCACTGATTGGAACGGTGAATTTTGTGCAAAATCAGGGTGTCTTACAATATACTTGGGAGGATCTCTGGACCCAACAATCTCTGTTTCTGGGAATGTTTTTCCTGGCTCCCCTCATCGGCATTCTTTGCAGTCTTCTATGGCGAATGGAGCATCAGGGCAGTAACTGGAATCTGATTTTAACTGTCACTACCCCCGGAAAACTGATTCGGGACAAATGGCTTACCGCCACACTCCTCAGCACGCTCTGCATGGTCTGGATCAGTTTTATTTATCTTCTAAGCGGTAAGATTCTCGGCCTTCCGGGAACTGTTCCGGCAATCTTTTGGATGCGAATCCTTTCCGCTGTCCTTTCCATTGCCGCCATTACTGCCCTGCAAAGCACCCTGTCCATGTTCTTCCACTCCTTTGCCCTCCCCATCGCGCTGGCTTTTCTGGGTAGCTTAGCAGGCCTTACACTAACCGTGAAAGGAGCCTACTATGCCCTGCCCTATTCCACGCTGATTTACGGTATGGGCAGCACTTCTATCACCGGAGAGCTGAATTTTCCGATTCTCCTTCTAAGCTGTTCCTTTTATATTTTCGCAGCATTAGGCATCGGTATTCTGTATCTAAAGAAGAGCGATGTGAGAACACATGTCTAAATGGCAAGGGCTTGGGGTTTTGACAAATATAATACTACTGGACAATTTTAGATTTATCGTATTCTTGTCCAGTAGTATTCGAATTTCATTAGAGGAATGAGTAATAGATAGGATATCAATCACAACTTCGAAAATACAGTTTACAACCAATTCCTCTACATGGGCTATATTCTCAAGATATATCACGATGGTGCTCTAAAATAATCTCTCTGTCCCGCTTCCAATCGCTAAGCTTATGGCAAAACCTCCAGCCAGTAGCCATCCGGGTCTTCAATGAAATAGATGCCCATGGCTTCATTTTCAAAGCAAATGCAGCCCATCTCCTCATGCTTTTTGTGCGCTTCTTCAAAATTATCCGCCTGAAATGCCAGATGGAATTCACACTCTCCCAGGTCGTAAGCCTGGGGGTGGTCTTTCAGCCAGGTAAGCTCCAACTCAAAATCACCGATATCGCTCTTTAAATACACAATGATAAAGTCTTCGCTGGTCTTTCGTCTTACCTCATGTAAGTCGAGGGCTTCCTCATAGAATCGAAGGGAACGATCCAAATCGGATACATTTAAATTCTCGTGAATCATCTTAAACTTCATAGCTTTTCTCCTTTCGCTGTTTCCGTGTTTTTGATCCGTGAACGGTACTTTGGATATTCGGTAAGAAAGCGCTGGATCACAGCGGGCTCTCCCCAGTAATGCATCGGAAATATGGCATCGCAATCCACATTTTCAAGGAAATACAGAATCCCGTCAGCATAATGGGCCTCCAGTCTCGGATCAAGGGGAACGAAGGCAAGGTCAAAATGTCTGCCCTTGATTTTCCCAATCTCCCTGTGATAAATCTCGCGGAGCCTCCGATTATCTTCTTCCGGTTCTCCCTCCCAATACCAATCGTTTAAGTCCCCGGCATGATAGATAGAGCCTTCCTTTGTTTTTAGTATAAAGGCGACTCCGCTATCATTGGAAAGCAGGGTCTCAAGCTGAATTCCATGATCCAAGGGATAGCTTTTATCCGCTTCGACAAAGCAATGCTTGATC
>CALHIC010000355.1 GCA_938030845.1 uncultured Oribacterium sp.
CCTTCTCTTTCAATTCCGCCAGCATTTCCCGAATTCGCTCCCTGGTATACTCCGCAATATTCTTTCTATCCTCTTCAGAAAGCTCTGACAAATCTATGGGCTTTCCGAATTGCACATAAACCTTGGCGCTGTGCAGTCTGGGAAAATCCTCTTCCATAATCCTTCTGGTATTAATCATAGCCACCGGAACAATCTTACAGCCGCTCTTTTCCGCAATCTTAAAGGAGCCTGCCTTAAACTCTCCCAGCTCCAGCTCAGACTCTCCCTTGGTTCTGGTACCTTCCGGGTAAATCCACATGGAAATGCCGGCCTTCACCTGCTTAATAGCCTCAATAATCACTTGAAGATTTTGCTTTAAATTTTCCCTATCCAAAAAAAGACAATGCAGCTCTCTCATCCATAACTCTATGTTGGGAATTTTTGCAATTTCCTTCTTGGAAATAAAGCCGGTAGGACGGGGCAAAATGCTGTAAGCCACCACAATATCAAAGTAAGAGCGATGATTTCCGATAAACAGTACCGCTTCCTTCTCCGGAATCCGATCTAAGCCATCCACGGAAAGCTCCACCTTGCAAATTTTTAAAATCTGCCGTAATTTTCCCCCCACAATGGAGAGGACTAAATCATCCCGTTTTTCACCTTTTTCCATCTTTCGGATAGAAAAAAGACGCAGGCTGCCAAAGCTTAGGAAAACAGCCAAAACCACTACTACCAAAACCATTGAAAGCATACACTCTCCTTTATTTCTATAAAGACTTTGTGCTCCCCTTACAGGAACAGACCGTAAAAAATAAGTTTCGTTACAGACTTTACAGTACATCGGAAAAATGAGGCCGTAAAGAGCGGAAAAATCTTAGAGAGAATAAAAACATAACCGTGGTCACTCCCCAGAAATACAGGCTTAAGCCCGGTCTTTCAAAGAACCAGTGTCCGGTAAGCATGGAATCCCTGTAGCCTGCCACAATATAGTACATAGGGTTTATCTTTAAAATCCACTTAACAATGGGAGCCTTCCCGGTAAAGAGGGTTTCATCATACATAATCGGGGTCATCCAAATACCGAACTGCAAGACAATTCCCACAATCTGCTGCATGTCCTTAAAAAAGACGGAAACCGCAGAGGTAAAGAAGGATAAAGCCAAGGCGTAAAAGGCCGTAGCAAAGGAATAAAAGAATACCTGCGGCCAGGTAATCAAAATAGGCTCTCTGCTAAACAGGGCAAACAAAAACATCACCAGCAGGAAGAAAAGATGCACCAAAGAGCAACTGATTAACTTAATAATCGGCAAGAGCTCAATAGGGAAAACCACCTTTTTTACCAGATACTGATATTCCTGTAAGATTCCCGTGTTCATATTCATCACTTCCGAAAAGAAGAACCAGGGCACCATTCCGGGAATCAACCAGGTGGTATAAGAAACATTGGGCACCGGAGGGCTGGATTTAAAGCCATAGGGGCCAAAGATAAAAGCATAAATCGCAATGGTCACCAAGGGCTGAATCAACATCCAAACCGCTCCGAAGTAAGAGCCTACAAAGCGCTTCCGAAAATCCGCAAAGGCCAGGCTCATAATCATTTTTCTTTTTTCTTTACAAATCTTGATAAGGGTTAAAAATCCCCGCATGCTATTCCCTTTCCGTTTATCTCGAATACTCCAAAGGAAGGATAATATGCTTCCTCCGGAATACTCGGTATCCATCAAAGTTCGAGTTTAGTGTAAAAACAAACTGATATAAGTGTATAAAAGAAATGAAAGATTCGCAAGAATCTGGAAGAAAAGGACGAAAGAAACAATCCTTTCTCCCTGCTTTCCCACCCTTTTACTTGGCATAAAGCAAAGGATAAAAAGAGGCAACACCGGCAAAAAATATCTTCCCTGTACGCCTAAGACATAGTCCGTACGCTTTGGCGTATAGGCAAAGAGCATGGAGGACAAAATCAACAGGATTAATCCTAAGGGAATCAGAAAAAGAACGATTCTTTGCAAAATATGAAGTTTCTTTCCCTGCATTTCCTCCCGTTCTCCAAAAATTCCTGCCAGGAAGGGGCAAATGCTGAAAAGCACCACCAAGGGAAGCGGGAAGGACAGACGATTGTCAAACTGCCCCAAAGGACGGCCAATCAGTGTATACCAGTACTCCTTGCCCTTGATAAAAAAGGTATTTCTCAGAATCTTTAAATACACATCCGGCTGAGCCAGAATTTCTCTTCGATTATAGGTTTCCATACCTCCGTCCTGTCCCACAATATTGGAAAGATTCACCGTATCCTCCTGCGGACGGACATAGCGGCTGAAGGCATCCAGATTCACCAGCAACAAGGGTAAGACGATGGATAAACCGATGGCAAAAATACCGATAAAATACAGCCAAGGGGATGAAAAGCGTTTAAAGGAAACCATAACACAAAGCAAAAACAGAAGGGAATACACCATCTTACAGGGGGAAAGTGCTATGGCTATCAGACAAATCCATAGGATTTCCTTAAGTCCCAGCTTTTCCTCGCGAAACTGGTATTGGAAGACCATGGATAACAGAAGAAAGCTTAAGGCCAGGATATAGGCGTCATAGGACAGGGAAGAAATCAACTCCAAGGTCATGGGGAAAAGACTTATGGAAAAAAGGATTTCCTTTCCCATGGGGATTTTTTCTATGGCCAGACTCCCTAAAATACTGAAAAAGAGGAGGTTAAAGAACCTTCCGAAATATAAAAGAGTAAAACGGGAGCCGTAGAGGATTCTTGCAAAGGAAAATCCCAGCGCCGGAAAAAAGTAGGCTAGTGGAGTGGTCTTTACCGGTTTTTGCAAAGTAAAGCCATAGCCCTTTTCTTTGGCAAAAAAGGAGGCCTGCTGCCGCTCTTCTATCTGTGCTCTATCAATATGCATGCCGAAAACCGTAGCCTCCTCCGGCTTCCCGTCTCCGGTCCAATCATCAATCTCCTCATCCTCCTTCCGGATTCGAAGATTTCCATCTTTATCATACAGTTTTCCCCCCTGTCCCAGCATTTCCGAAGACAGAGCATAGGCACTGACATAATGCAAAACCTCATCCGGAGCGGATAGGGGCATTAAAACAAAGGAATACAGGGAGCCCAGAATCATCATGCTCAGAAAATAAATCTGGGCAAGCTTCATTTTCCTACGAAAAAGAAAGAAGAAAAAGCCTGCTGCAAAGGCAAGGGAAATCAAACAAAGGAAAATGCACTCCCGTAAAAATACGGGGTGCTCCTTCCATAAGCTTAGTAGATTACTCATTGACTGTCCTCCTGCTCTACTTCCAAATGCTTTTCCTTTTCTCTTTCTTTTCTCTCCTCCAGAGCCATATCCTGCACAATTCGATTCACCTTTTCCTCCAGCTTCCCCAATTCCACATGGGTATGAAAGAGTCTAAGAAGCAGAATAAAAATCACCAGCAAAAAGAGAAAGTTCGGCGTGGAGTAAATCCCCAGGCTTCTAGCCATAAAATCCGGCACAAGGGGAAAAATGGCAAAAACAAGCAAAAGAATGGAAAAGAGTAGCCAAAAGATACTCTCTTCAATCCGCATCTTCGCCTTTTTGATGGAACGATGCAAAAACAGGCTGGTTCCCAGGCAGACCAATATGATAAT
>CALHIC010000356.1 GCA_938030845.1 uncultured Oribacterium sp.
CCGCTTCCTGATTTTCCACGACTTCTACTTGAAGCCCCTTTTCCTGCTGCAGCTCCTGAATTAATTCTTCACTCCAGGCACCCTGATCTTCCCGTACCAGCATAAGTGAAAGCTTCTCTTTTCCCCCGACCCGGGAATAGGCAAAAAGAGAAAATAGGAAAAGAACAAGCAAAAGGAATCCCCTGCCGCCCCCTAAGAGGAGGGAAAAACGAAGAGAAAGCAGAGAGCAGGGAAAAGGAAGGGCAGACTTTTCGTATGATTTGTCTTGTCCGCCGTGTCTATCTTGTCCATATTGTTCGTCTTGTCTATCTAGTCCGACCGGTCTATCTTGTCCGTATTGTCCATCTTGACCATCTTGTACATCTTGTCTCTTGGATTCTCTCTGAAGATTTCGGGAAAATGTTTTTCGCTTAGAAAACGTTTTAAGCTTAGAAAGTATTCCTGAAAATATTTCTAAGGCAAGGGCCAAAGCATCCCAGCAAAGCAGGGGCAGGGCGGTAGACAGTAAGGTAGAGAAGGAAAGCCCTCTCCGGACACCCTCCAAGACCATTCGATTCACGGTAATGGGAGAAAGACGCTTCACAAACTCCGGTGCATTGCTCTCTCCGAACAGCTTTCCGGTATAAAGAATTCCCAAAAAGAGTAGGGAAAAGGATAGTAATTTTGCTGTGCTTTCCTCTCCCATAATTCGGAACAATTGGTAGAAGAAAAAGAAGAAACTTAAAAGCTCAACACAGAGGATGAAAGCAATCGGTATCAGTTGTTCCATAGGAAGGTCTAAGGATTTTTGTAGAGCAAATAAGCAGAGGAGCAAAAGGGGCAGGGCGGAAAGAAATAAAAAGAAGAGCTTAGAAAGGAAAAAGCCTCTTCCTCCCAGCAGGGCAAATCGTTGGGGAATGCCCTTCTTTTCCTCTTCCGGCACCGAAAAAACGGAAGACAGGGCACAAAAGGCCAAAAGGAAGAAAAAAATAAAGGAAAAGATGCGAAGGGAAAGAGCCTTCTCCACTTGACTGCTCTGCCCCTCCTCGTCAAAGACAAGCTGTCGCTTTAAAACTGCCGTCAACAATCTTTCCGAAGCATGCTCATAGAGGCTTTCTTCCTCTTGTTTGGACAGGTTTTCTCCATACAGGGCATGAAAAACCCCTTTACTGATTTCCTGTTCCTTCTCCATAATCTCCATAATGGAGGTGAAAATACTTTGAAACAGGAGGCTTTCCGTAGGGCGATTGGCATTTAAGCTCAAATCCACCGGCTCTCCCTCAAAGCGATAGGCGGTATAAAAGAAATCCTTGGGAATCCGTAAAATACCTACTACTCCCTCTTGGAAGGCCTTTTCCCTGCCTTCCTGTCCGATTTCTTCCTCTTCCTTGATAACGGTAGAAAACAGCTCCACCTTCTCCATTTCCCGAATCAGGGTTTTGGACATAATGGTTTGATCTTCATCAATCACCATCACCGGAAAGGCCTGCATTTGACTGCTTTGTCCTTGAAAGAAAAAGGCAAAGAGGGGAAACAGGAGCAGGGGAAAGAGCAAAATAAACAGTCCTCCTTTTCGGAGAAATAACTTTCCGTCCTTCCAAATGGCCGCAAAAAATCCCTTCATTCTCTTCTCCCCTTAGTCCTTTTCTATCTTCACCCCTTAGTCTTGGGATGACTTTAATCCGATGATATACACTTCTCCCTTAGCTTTCCCTGTTCCAGAGTCAAAATCCTATCCGCCAGATCCTCCAGCTCTCCTCTTCCGTGGCTGATGAGCAGCATTCCTGTGCCCTGCTGCTTCATTTTCAAAAGGAGATCTCGAATCCTGTGATAGGATTCCTCATCACAGCCCACGGTGGGCTCATCCAAAAGCAAAATGCTTGGACGAAGCATGAGAGCCGAAGCCAGATGCACCCGGCGCTTCATTCCCCCGGACAGGGCGGACAGCTTTTCCCGGCTTTTTTGAGAAAGTCCCAACTCCTCCAGAAGCCAGTTCCCTCTGGTTTTTAAAAGTCTCCCCGGTATTCCCTGAATTTTTCCGTAAAAAATCAAGTTTTCCAAAGCCGTCAGGCTGTCATAGAGGGACAGATCCTGGGGCAGATAGGACAGGCCATTTCGAACCTCCTTAGGCATCCGGATTTCTCCCTCCTGATAGGGAAGCAGACCGGCAATAGCCTTCAAAAGGCTGCTTTTTCCGGCACCGTTTTCTCCGCGAATTCCCACGATTTCCCCTTTGAATAGGGAAAGAGAGAGCCCCTGTAATATGGCGCTCTCTCCTCTATGATACCGAAGGCCTAAGTTGTTTACGACACAAAGGCTCTCATTCATCATCCTGCAAGTTCTCCCTGTAAAGTAGCTGCAACCTTCGCCAAGCCATTTCCAATGGTCTCGCTCAGCTTATCAAAATCCTCCTGGCTGTAGTTGGAAATATCCACTTCCTCTTCCTTCGGAAGGGTAGCTGTACCGGTCTTAGTAGTGTTCAGGTTAATCTTCGCACTGCTAAAAGGCATATAGTAGTTCTGTAAGCCTTCTACCACAATCTCGTGATCGCTACTGCCCTTCTCTCCGTCAGCAACAGTAAGGGTCAGCTTTGCTCCCATTCCTGTAGGATCTTCTACAATATAGGTTCCGTATGGCATTAAAGCGGAATGCTTGGTGGTATCAATCTTATACTCCAAAGCCTTAACATCCAGAACACCGTTTCCGCCGGAAATGCTTCCCTCCAGCATCTTATCCTTTAAGCTGTAGCTGTTCTTTAAGTACATATTCTCGGAGCTGGAGCTTACAACATTGATCTGCTCGGTAACTTCCTTGCCCTTCTTGGCAATCTCCAGAGAGAAGGAATCGTCCTTTGTGGAAAGCAGAACCTGTCTTAAATCTCCGTCAACAACCGCAATCTGCCACTGGAATTCATTGTCCGCCATCTCCTTAGCGGTATCCGCAGCATTATCACGAATCTCCTTTGCCAGCTCACTAAGCTGATCCTTTGGAGTTTCTGCATCTCCCATGCCTAAAGCGCTGTCCCAGGTGCTGGTAGCATAAACATCCTCTAAAAGAGACTCTAAATCGCTGTCCTTTTCTACCGTATCTGCCAGCTTCTCGTAGAAATTCTTTAAATCTTCCTCTGTGGGCTTAAATACATAAACCTCTCCGGTATACTTCTCCTTCAGATTCTCTAAGTCGAATTCCTTCTTTTCTACCGTTAAGTTATCCTTATGCATGCTGCCGACAAGGAGATCTCCGTACTTCTTGGAAATTTCCGCAAGGCGCTTTCTGTTCTCTGCAGACTTCTTTAAATCCGGAGCCACAATATCCTGCTCGGTGAGATTCTTCATAATGGTCTTTAAATCTCCCCGATAGTAATGCTCGTCCGCTACAGGAATCGCAAAACCGATCTTGCCGTCACGATAATCCGCAAAGCCTTCCAGTAAATCTGTACCCATGATCTTGGCACTTAAATTCATGACGAAGGAATTCTTCTCCGCATCCATATCATACTTTAACTGGATCTGAGAATCCTTCAGATACTTATTCATTTCGTCACTGCCTTCGATTTCTCCGGTAAGAGTCATATCGGAAGACTGCTTTAAATCCTCGTTAATAAAGCCTAAAGCCACCATGGCATCCAACTTATCCTGGAGATACTTCTCCTGATAATGAAGAAACTTCTGCTCTGTGCTTAAAGCTAAACCACCGGAAAATAACTTCTTTCCAAAGGCAAAAAAGCCTGCGCAAAGAAGAATAATTACGGCAACAACAGGGATTAAAAGCTTCATGCCCTTCTTTCCCGCAGGAGCCTCCTCTATAGTCTGTGCATAGGAATAGCTTGCCTGGGGCTCTGCAGGAGCCGCTTCTGTAGCTGTTGCAGCACTTACTGCATTTTCAGTAGCCGCTCCAGCCTCACTACTTTCTGCTGCAGCGCTTGCTTCAGCACCTGTAGCACTTGCCTCAGCGCTTACCGTTTCTGCGCCTTCCAGCTTTTCTCCGCAGTGCTCACAAAATTTCTCCTCGTCTTGGACTTCCTGTCCACAATTCGGACAATTTTTCATTCTGTTTCCTCCCTTTGTCTTCAATTGTCGATTGAACAGACTTATTTTAACATATTTATGGAAATAAATCTTTTAAAATATATTAAATTTTTAAGGGAGTGGCATTAAAGTTCGAATACTAAAGCTTCAGAAAGCAAAGCTTCTAAAAGAAGGGTTCAAAAAATAAAGTTCAAAAAAGCAAGGGTCTAGTCAAATCATAGCAAGATTCTACTCAAATCATAGCAAGTGCCTAATCAAATTATAGTAAGGGTGCAATCAGTCTCAAAGCGCCCTGTTTCATTCTGGTGAAAAGGCTTCGATTATGCCCCTTATCCGGGCTGACTTCCGTAGAAGTACGGAAAAGCTCATAGAAATCGTCCGCAATATCAAAGATACAGGGACTTTCATACAGCAGAACTCCATTTTCAAAATGATGGTAGAGGGAACGATAATCCAGATTAAAGGTTCCCACCGCCGCCATAACATGGTCTACCAACACCTGCTTGGAATGCAGAAAGCCCGGTGTATATTCATAAATTCTGACTCCTGACCGAAGAAGTCGGGGATAGTAAGAACGGCTAACAGCATAAACAAAGGTCTTGTCCGGAATTCCCGGAAGGACAATCCGCACATCCACCCCTCGCTTTGCCGCAAGACATAAAGCTCTGCTCATCTCATCGGTAATAATCAGATAAGGCGTGGTAATGTAAATGCTTTCCGTGGCGGACTGAATCATATTCAGATAGACGTCCTCTCCCAAGGGAAATCCGTCTGTTGGCGCATAGGCATAGGGCGCGCAATAGCCCTGACCGGTATAACGATCCCAGTGTCTCGGCAAATAATTGTAAAGCCCCCGCACAGGACTATCGTCCATGGCATGCCACATCTCCAGGAAAAGCAGGGTTAAAGTACCTACCGCCTCTCCCCGCAGTCGAATGCCCGTATCCTTCCAATAGCCGTAGGGAGAATGAATATTAAAATACTCATCCGCCAGATTATAGCCTCCGGTAAAGCCTACCTGACCGTCCACAACGGTAATCTTTCTGTGGTCTCGGTTATTCATGAAAAGATTCACCATGGGGACAATGGGGTTAAAGATACGACACTGAATGCCCCACTCTTCCAGTTCCTGCACAAACTTCGGATCAATGAAGCCGATGGAGCCTACATCATCATAGAAGAGGCGAACCTCCACTCCTTCCTCCGCTTTCTTGCGAAGAATCTCCTTGATTTCTCCAAAGGACTGTCGATCCTCTATGGCATGGTATTCCATGAAAATAAACTTCTTTGCCTGGGAAAGGGCTTCCAACTGAGCCTCCAAGCCCAAAGAAGCTTCCTTGTAAAATACAACTTCCGTGTTTCGATACACCGGGAACTTACCGCCCCGCTCCAGATAAGCAAACTGATTTCCCACGGATTTGTTTTCCTTTTTCAGCTGATCCGAAATCAAATGAGACTGATCCAGATAGGGGAAGAGCATGGCATCCGCCGCTTCGATTCTCTTCCGCATGGTTTTTGTAAAGCCTGAGCCGTATACCAAAAAATACAAGAGCATTCCCAAAATCGGAAAAGCCATAATCATAAAAATCCAGGTCATCTTAATAGAGGCATTGGTTCGCTTGGCAAATACCCCCAAAACCATGACAATAGAAACAACTCTGGCAAAAATGGACGCCCAAAGGTAACTTTCCGTCAAATAGTACAGAAAGAACCAAAACCATATAATTTGTAAAATCACTGCCAGTATTACGAAAAGCAGGCGACCGACACTATTTTTTCTGTCCTCTTTGTGAAGGACCTTTCCCCGTTTGGGCATTTTTATTCTCCTTATTTCCAGAAAAATCAATATTTTTTCAAAACAACCCTGAGTTTTTCGCCGTTCCTTCGTTTCTTCTCCTGAACTTTAAATTCTAATAAAAAAAAAGAGGAAAGTCCAGCTTTCTCTCTTTTCTTCTTCGAACTGCACAATTTTTTCGTTTTTCGTGCCCTTTTTCTCCCGATTTTCTCCGATTACAGGGCTGTAGCCATCCTAATAGCCTCTTCCTCTTCCGCCGTAAAGCAGGTGTTTTCCAGCGCTTTCACATTTTCCCAAAGCTGTTCCTTCTTGCTGACTCCCACCAAAACGGAGGTGGTGGACTTATCCCGCAGCACCCAGGATAAAGCCATTTCCGAAAGACTCTGTCCTCTTTCCCCGGCAATCTTTAAAAGCTTTGCAAGCATCTGCCGTTTTTCCTCGGTAAAGTCCTCTCTATGCAAATATCTTCCATCCTTCATCATACGGGAATCCTCGGGAATTCCCTCCACATAGCGGTTGGAAAGGAGCCCCTGGGCCAAGGGACTGAAGCAAATCAATCCCATCCCCTCCTCCTCGGCGGCCTTCTTTAAGCCATTTTCCTCCACCTTTCTATCCAAGATGGAATAACGGTTTTGGTTAATTACCAAGGGAAGCCGTATTTCCTTCGCAATCTCCACAGCCTTCTTCATGGTTTCTCCGTCATAGTTGGAAATTCCCGCATAAATCGCCTTGCCGGACTGCACAATCTGCAGCAATGCCAACATAGTCTCCATCAAAGGGGTATCCGGATCCATGCGATGGTGGTAGAAAATATCCACGTAATCTAACTGCATACGCTTTAAGGAAGCATCACAGCTGGTAAGCAAATACTTTCGGGAACCGCCGTTTCCATAAGGGCCTTCCCACATATCATAGCCCGCCTTGGTACTGATTAAGAGCTCCTCTCGATAAGGGCGAAAATCTCTTTGGTACAGAATCCCGAAATTTCGCTCCGCCTCTCCGTAGGGGGGACCGTAATTGTTGGCTAAATCAAAATGGGTGATGCCTAAGTCGAAGGCCTCCCTAAGAATATCCTGCATCTGCTCCTGAGAATTCCGTTCCCCGAAGTTATGCCAAAGTCCCAGGGAAATAGCCGGAAGATACAGACCGGATTCCCCCGCCTTTCGATATTCCATGCCATCATAACGATTTTTATTGGCTACATAAGTTTTTCTAATATCCATCTCATACCTCCCGAGGCAAGTTATTTTCCGGACTTCTCAAAAAAAGAAATATATTGGGGAAGGCCGTCTACAAAATCACAGCTGTATTCCCCTAAAATCAAGGGGCGAAGATAGTCTAAGGCCTCCTCTTCCAGACTGTGTCCGTCCTTTCCGATCCAAGAAAGGGGAATCTTTTTCTCCCGATTGGCCACCTCGGAAAGAGGAACTGCGGAATATTCTACAGCATACCCCTTTCCCGCTTTGCAGGATTTCCCGGCATTAGAATTCTCCGAATCCTTCTTTCCGGAAGACTTTTCAAAAGAGTTCTCTCCGGATGGCTCTACAAAAGAGTTCTCTCCGGATGGCTTTCTCCGAAGAGAAGACATTTTCCCGTTTTCTCCCAAAACAGCCAACTCCACAGCTTGAGCTCCCAGTAAGAAGGACTCCTCCACATCGGTTTTGGAAAGCAAATGTCCGGCACAGCGTTGCAAAAGATTAAACTCGATGCTTCTGGTTTTCACCGACATTTTTTCTAAAATCATCTGCTCCAGCACCGCTCCTGCGCCACCGGCAATGCTGTGTCCAAAGGCATCCTTGTTCCCTTCTTCTCGACCGTAGGTATAAAGGAATTTTCCGTTACTGTCCTTAATGCCCTCCGAAACCGCCACCATTACCTGATCCGACTGCTGAAGAGCTTTCTCCACATCCTTTTGGAACTGTTCTTTGGAAAAACTCTGTTCCTCCAGATAAATAAGGTAAGGAATACTTCCTTTTTCTGCGGAAAGAGCCGCGGCGGCGGTAAGCCAGCCTGCATTTCTTCCCATCATTTCCACAATCATCACGTATTTGGTGTCATAGACCAGACACTCCCGCTCCAGCTCCAAAAGAGAGGCCGCAATATACTTGGCGGAGGAGCCGAAACCGGGACAATGGTCGATTCCTTCCAAGTCGTTATCTATGGTTTTGGGTACCCCCACCACCACGCTGTCCTCCCCCTGTTCCTTACAGTAGGCGGACAGCTTCCAGGCGGTATCCATGGAATCATTTCCCCCGATATAGAGAAAATACCCGATATTCCACGCCTTAAAAACGGATAAGAGCTCCTGAAACTCCCTCGGGTCTTCCTGGGGATTTTTCAGTTTTAAACGGCAGGAGCCCAGAGCCGCCGCAGGAGTCTGGGCTAGTCTGGAAAAATACGCCGCCTCCTGCCTTGCGCTTCCCTTTTCCAAAAGAAAGTCTCCAAAGGGAGAAAGGAGGATGCCCTCTTCTTCTTTTTTCGGAAAATGCTCTTCCATCTGCTTTTCGGCGTAGGCCTTCAGCTCCACAAATTCCTCTGCAAAAACACCGGCAATACCATGCTGTGCCCCATAGATTTTATCGATCTTTTCCTCCTGCATAGCTTTCCAGATTACCCCGGAAAGACTGGCATTGATTACTGCAGTAGGACCGCCGGACTGGGCCACCAAAAGATTCTTTTTCATAGTACTCCTATTCTACTCTTTGCTTGATTTTACTTCATCGCGCTTTATGGGATTTCGCTTTATCACGTTTTGTATGATTTTGCTTTACTACACTACTCTTTACTACGCTATTCTTTATTCTGCTTCTCTTTACTTCATTGCTCTCTTCTAAACTTTACCGGCATTTTCCCTACTTTCCCTTCTCCTCCAAAAAATGAGACAGGAAAGACATGGGGAAGGGGGGAGAAGACAAGGGCTTCACCGCAAGCTGCATTAAAAGCAGGGGATTGTCATCCGCCAAAGCACGATTCAACGAGAGCTTTCCGCAGGACTTGCAAAGATGCAGGATACTCCAATCTCCGTCCCCCTTGGAAATCACCCCGATAGGCTCCATTTGTCCATGACAAGTAGCTTTCCGGTCTCCCGGCTCCTCATCCACATGGAGGCTATACAGGCAGTGGGGACAATGATTTCTATGCTGAGAGCCTGCCCCTTCAGGATGAATTTCCTTTCCGCAGTGGGCACAGCGAAAGCTCTCCAGACAGGGGGTGAAGCGATAATCGATGGTTCTTGGCTCCACAACTTTTCCCGCTCCGCTCTCTTTTTGCACTCCGGTCTCTTTCCGTTCTGCGGCGTCCTTGCGCTCTCCGCCATCTTTTCGCTCTGACACATTCTTCCTCTGCCCCTCACCTTGATTTCTCGGGGAAGCTCCCGGCTTCTTTTTCTTTTTTAAAGGCATATCTCCGTTTTGCATGACTCCTACTTTCTTTTCTCTTCAGCCTCAAGCTTTTCCACTTTGTGTTTTTACCATAACATTTTACTCTTCCGGCTTGTCAACAGAGTTTTTATGCCGGTCATCAGAACTTTTGGGCTCCGTAGCACTTTTAGACTCTATAGAGCTTTTAGGCTCCATAGCGTTTTCAAAAATACTCCAGGGCTCTCCCTCAGGATTTTTTATCTCATACCGTCTTTCCTCTCCCGTTTTCAAATCCAAAAAGGAAAGCTGATAGCAATGTAAGCCCACTGTCCCTTTCTGCCGGGAGCCGTACTTTCCGTCTCCGTAAAGGGGAAAGCCCCGGCTTGCAAACTGGGCACGGATTTGATGAAAGCGTCCGGTTTCCAGCTCCACATCCAGAAGCATCCATTCCCCATTTTCCTCCAAAATCTTATAGCGGAGAATAGCTTCCTTTACGCCCTTTCGAAGGCTTTTCACCGGAAAACACTTCTGTTTTTTGTTGTCCTTATAGAGATAGTCCTGAAAGCATCCCTCCTCCGGTAAAGCTTTTCCCTCTTCTCCCTTGGGTACCACGATATGATAGCGTTTTCGGATTTTTTTCTCTGTCAGCTGCTTGGACAGAGCCGCCGCAGCCTCCTTATTTTTCCCATACAATAAAAGACCGGAAGCCACCTTATCCAGGCGGTGAACGGGAAGGCAGTCCTTTGGAGCATCCTTTTCGCTATCCAGTCCTGCTTCCTTATAAAACACAAGGTAGTCTTTTGTTTCTTCGATAATCAAGCTTCCTCCTCGGGAATTTTCCCTATCCGCTCTGTACTGTTCCCTATTT
>CALHIC010000357.1 GCA_938030845.1 uncultured Oribacterium sp.
CTGGCCTTTATTGCCTTTGGTACCGGAGAATTCTTTACCTTTTCTACGCTAAAGCAGAACGGGCTGAAGGTTTGCATTATTACGCTTTTTGAAGCCACATTAGCTTCTCTCTTCGTTTTTGTGCTTTGTCTTTTTATTTTAAAATTGAATTTAAGTCTGTCTTTGGTTTTGGGAGCCCTAGCGGCAACCACCGCCTCCGCCTCCACGATTATGACCATACGGCAGTTCAACGCCAAGGGGGATTTTGTGAATACCCTTTTGCAGGTGGTAGCTTTGGACAATGTCTTTGGACTTGTGGCCTACAGTATGGCCATTTCTGTAGCGGTGGCTTTGCAATCCGGCTCCTTTAAGCTGAGCAGTATTCTCATGCCCATTGCTTTAAATCTGGCGGTGCTTCTTTTGGGAGCGCTTTTTGGGCTCTTTTTAAAGCTTTTAATGCCGAAGCAGCGTTCTACAGACAACCGTTTGATTATTACCATTGCGGTGCTATTCAGCTTTTGCGGTATCTGTGCCCTTTTGGATGTTTCTCCACTTTTGGGTTGTATGTCCATGGGCATGATTTACATCAATATCACGGGAGACGACAAGCTTTTCAAACAGTTAAATTACTTTAATCCTCCTATTTTACTGCTGTTTTTCGTGCGTTCCGGCATGAACTTCAAGCTGGATGTGCTCTTACATTCGGGGGGAATAGGGGAAAATGTTCCTCTTCTCTTAGTGGGTATCAGCTATTTTTTGGTACGTATTTTGGGAAAATATCTGGGGGCCATTCTGGGTCCAACTTTGGTGGGAGAAAAGAAGGAAGTTCGGAAATATTTAGGATTGGCATTGGTGCCTCAGGCCGGGGTAGCCATCGGTCTTTCCGCATTGGGTGCCAGAATTTTGGGTGGAGAGTTGGGAAGAGCTTTGGAGACGGTTATTCTCGCCTCCAGTATTCTCTACGAACTTATAGGACCGGGCTGTGCCAAGCTGGCCTTGTACCTTTCCCATTCCTATGCGGTAAGTTTGGAGGATTTAACGGAATCCGTCGCTATAGACCCGGAGAAGAAGAAAAATGAGGTGGAGCTTTTGATTGAGCGAATTCAGGCTATTCAGAAGGAGCTTCCCTCCCATGCCAAGAGACTGGCGGAAGAGGAAGAAGCCTTTACCGAGGCGGCGGAGGAGCAGTATTAACTTGATATTTCTAAAGATGGGTTTGGAAAAGACAAAAATGAATGAACTTACTCGCTTGGATTACAGGATATTTGAATAGAACAGGAGGAAACAGTCATGTCAGAATGGATGATGCAGGAAGCGTTTCGGACACTTAGAATAGAAAACAATATAAGTTTTTCTTCCGCCTTGCTCAGGATTTTCATTGCGGTTCTTCTCTCCTCCATGATTGGCTGCGAGCGAGCCAACAAAAGGCATTCCGCAGGTCTTCGAACCTTTATTTTGGCCTCCTTATCCGGCTGTTTGGCCATGATTTTAGATCTGCTTTTCATGAATGCGGAGGTTCTTCGTTTTCCCATGCTTTCCGCCTTTGCCATGATCAGTATTTCCATCATCAGCTGTAAGGCAATTCTCTTTAGCTCCAGAAATCAGATTAAAGGCTTAACCACTGCCATTGCTCTATGGTCCTGCGTTTTGATTGGGCTCAGTGCGGGAGCAGGACTTTATTTTGTTAGTGTGGTGGCTTGCTTTATGCTGTACTGGATTCTGTCTTACCTGCCGGGCTTGGAAATGTATCTGAAAAATCGCTCCAACCACTTTGAAATTCATTTGGAGCTAAAGAGTCGGCAGTATTTGCAGGACTTTGTTACCACCATTCGGAGGCTGGGACTTCGGATTGATGACATTGAGTTAAATACCGCCTACCACGGCTCCGGCCTTAGCGTGTATTCTGTGACCTTTACTATAGACAGCAAAGAGCTGAAGAAGTTCAAAACCCATAAGGAGATTATCGAAGCCCTGTCCACCATTGACTACATTTATCATATAGAAGAAATGCGGTAGAACGTTGCAATCGTTTCTTTATTTTACTTTTTATATTGTTGTTTTATTCTTAGACTTTACATCTTAAAAAAGATATGATAATTTTTATTCGGAAGTAACCGAATCGGAGGTAACCGAATAAAATGAAATTTATCGGAAGAGAGGAAGAAGTACGGAAAATCAAAGGCTTGTATCAGTCTCCCGGTCTGGAAGTTCTTCTGTTATACGGAAGAAGACGAATCGGAAAGAGCGAGCTGATGAAACATTCCATGCAGTTCTTTGAGGGGAAAAGGATTTATTACGAGTGCAAACAGACTTCTGAAATGAACAATGTAGAAAGCTTGGCGACTTTACTTTCGGAAGAGTTTGGCTACCCGAAGATTTCCTTTTCCGGCCTGGAGGAAGTGATGGATTTTCTTTTTAAAAAGGCAACGGAGGAGAATATTCTCTTGATTTTGGATGAATATTCTTACCTTAGTGATGTGCTGAAGGGCATGGACAGTGTTTTGCAGGCACTGATTGATAAATATCGAAACCGGAGTAAATTGAAATTGGCCTTGTGCGGTTCCTTTGTGGATACCATGCAGAAACTGATAGAAAAAGAGAATCCCTTATTTGGCCGTTTTGATTTGGTTTTAAAGCTGAAGCCCATGGATTACTATGATTCGGCACAGTTTTATTCCCATTTTTCCGACGAGGATAAGGTGAGGCTTTATAGTGTTTTTGGCGGAATTCCTTATTATAATCGTTTGATTCGGGAAGACAGGTCCGTAAAGGAAAATATTATAGAGCTGATCGCATCCCCCAGTGCAAGACTGGAAAATGAGGTACTCTTGTACCTTAAGTCGGAAATTGCGAAAATTGTGAATGCCAATGAAGTCTTTGAGGCTATGGCAAAGGGATTTTCCCGCTTTAACGATATCCTGTCTCAGTCCCATGTTTCCAGCGGTCCTACTTTGGTGGATGTGTTGGATAAGCTGATTCGTATGGAGCTTGTGGAGAAGGCGGCGCCCATCAATGATGAAAATAACCGAAAGAAATCCGGATATTATATCAGTGACCCCATGTCCTTGTTTTATTATCGCTATATTTTCCGTTACAGCTCCCAGTTAAACGTGATGAATTCGGATATTTTCTATCAGCGATATATTCAGGAGGACTTTGAAAATGCCTATGTGCCGAAGCGTTTTGAGACGATAGGAAAACAATATTTAATCCGGCAGAATCGGGCAGGGCTTATGGAAGAATCCTTTGAGAAAATAGGCAGGTACTACTACGACATTCCGAAAGAGAGGCGAAACGGAGAGTTCGATATTGTCACCTACGATCCCAAGGGCTATATATTTTATGAAGTAAAGTTTCAAGATAAGCCTCTTAGCAAGGCGGAAATAGAAAAGGAGATAGCGCAGGTGCAGGAATGCGGCCTGCAATGCTATCGTTACGGCTTCCTTTCCAAAAGCGGATTTGAAGCAATTTCCCGGGATGATCTGGTTTTGATTTCCTTGGAAAGTCTGTATGTATAGTTTTCCATGGCCGGTTTTAGGATAAAAATATTTTCTTCTCATCAGAGAAAATCACTTCGGAGGCTTTTTTAGCCTCCTTTTTTACGCTATACTAGGACAGTTCAAAGAAATGAAGGGAGAACTATGGAAAAAAGTCTGAAAGACCAAGTATATGAATCTATCCTGGAGGATATCTTCCAGGGCAATGTTTCTCCGGGAGATATCTTGAATGAGAAGGCCTTACTGGAAAAATACCATTGTAGCAAGTCTCCAGTTCGAGAGGCGCTGATGGCTCTTTGTGCGGACGGCATACTAAAGAATATTCCCCGCTACGGCTATGAGGTGGTGCGCCTGAGTAAGGAAGATATCTACGATATGCTGGCTTTCCGTTTTGTTTTGGAGCGGGGAGTGCTTTTGGAGTGCGGGGCGGAGCTTCGGGAGGAAGACTTTCAGGACTTGGAGCAGATCAACAGTCAGTGCAGTGAAAATGACACGGATGCCATGACCCACTGGAAACATAACATGGAATTTCACCTTCGTTTGATTGCCTGTGCCCACAATGACTATATTACGGAGCAGCTGGAAAAATGCATGGCCAGACTGAAGCGGGCCTACTCCCAGTACTATTGGAAGAAGGACAAGGAAATTCTTTTTTCCATGGATACGGAGCACCATGTGGACATTGTGTCGGCGCTACGAAATAAGGACGTGGATAAGGCCATTCGCTATTTGGAGGAGGATATTCAGGACTTCGGAGAGTACTCCGCCTATCGTTTAAAGCTTCATTTTTCTTAAATCGATATCGGAAAGAAATTTGCGCTTTCTTTAACGAAAAGGAGATATATTGTAAAAATATTCATTTAAAGCATTTACTAAGCAAATTTTAGAAAGGAACTTATGGAAAAAAAAGAGGGCATGTGGAAACAGGTTTTTGGGACTTTGACATTTTGCAATCGCCATAAGTTCCTCTTTTTGTCTACCGCCATTTTTTTGCAGATTGCGACCTTCGTAGGGAAGGAGCTTTTGCAAATGCTTTTCCGTCTGGCTTTGGTGCTGGTGGATCTGCCCAATGTGGATCAGTACAATATTCGCTATTTCTTTACCAGCCCCAGAAGCCTCTTTATGGTTTTGCTCTTTGCTTTTCTTCTGGCCTTCTTTTTTTATGTGGAGGTCTTTACCCTGGTACAGGTGATTTTGGCGGCCAAGGAAGGGGTTCGGATTTCTTATCGAAAAATTCTTCGCACCTCTCTAATCCGACTGCGGGATTTCAGCTATGGCAATGTGCTGCTGTTCCTTCTTTATATTCTCTGCACCGTGCCGGTGGCGGGTTTTATTCTAAGCTCTTCCCTGACGGATTCCTTCCACATTCCGGATTTTATAACGGAAGAAGTGGGCAAAACTGTGGGAGGGCATATTGCTCTTTTTCTTCTGTTTTTCTTTTTCATGTACTTAAATATGCGTCTGGTTTATACTGTGCCTTTAATGGGCTTAAAGGCGCAGAAGTTTAACAAATCTGTGCGGGAAAGCTTTGCCTATACGAAAAAAGGCGGAATCAAATTGTTTCTGACTCTCTTTTTATATGAGTTTTTGTTGAGTTTGTTGGCCGCTCTTTTGCTCTATCTGGCGGCTTTTCTCTTTACCCGCCTGGATCCAAAGGGAGAATTGGGAATCTTTCATTTTCTTTTCTTCCTGCTCTTTCGTTTTACCCGATTTTTCTTTGGGATTTTGTCAAAAATCGGCTTTCTTTCCCTCCTGGTAAATACCCTTCCGGTGGAAGGCTCCGAGGGGGAAAATGCTTTTCTTGCCGAGGAACAAAAGTATAGCAAAACCACCGTTTTCCTCCTACTGGCTTTATTTGTTTTTCACAGCACCATAGCGCTTATGGATTATATGGGACGGGAGGTTAATACGGATGCGAAAATCATTGCCCATAGAGGGCTGGTTTCTACCGGAGTAGAAAATACTATAGAGTCTTTAGAGGGGGCAAAGGCAGCAGGGGCTGA
>CALHIC010000358.1 GCA_938030845.1 uncultured Oribacterium sp.
TGAGCTGAATCCGTTCTTGTTTTTAAGATACAACATGCTATCCAATCTTATAATTATAGTATCATTTCTTCCCTTACCGGGATTTCTCTTTTCCGTAGTGAAGGAGAAAAAGAAGGCGCTATTATATGCGGTATTGATTGGATTTGGTATTGAATGTACTCAGCTTCTTCTGAATATCCTGTTCCATTCCCCGATTTTCGTGGTGGATGTTAATGATTTAGTCTTATATACTTTGGCAAATTTCATTGGATATTCTTTGTTCCTTTTCTTACAGAACAGAAATATATCCATACGTCTTGGAACTCAAAAAGCTTAAGGTATAATAGACCATTCAAGAATTAGAATCTCTTGGATTTGTGAAGGGTAATTTAAAACCTTAAGTTCTTACAAAAAATTTACAAAACTCTGTATCTTTTTCCCTGAAGATTGTCATGATAACGAAAAACGGATATACTGATAAAGCCGGTGAGATACCGGCTTTATTTTTCATTGTGAGGGGTATGTTCTCTATGTTAAAAAGAGTTTCATTGTTAATGATATGCCTTCTTGGCGTTTTATTTTTTTCCTTCTCGGCTTTTGCGAAGGGACAGTTACAGCTTCATGTAGAGTATGTGGAAGGAAAGGTAAACGATCCTGTCAGCAAGTCTGCCAGAGTAGCTTACATTGTCCATGAGAATCCGGTATTCTCCGTATCCGGTAAGGGGGAAGTAGAAGTTGTAGCTTACAAGAATACCTATTTACAGGATGAGGACAAGGGTGTTCGCAATCGTTTATGGAAGAAGACCGTAAAGGATGGAGAGCAGTTTAGCTTTATTCCCGAGGAAGAGTTCCGAAATGCTGAAGAAGAGGGAACACTTTATGGACTTTCCGATTGTTATGTGTTGCGGATTCAGGAAAAGGGTAGCCCGGATTATCAGGAAGTTTTCGTAGGTGTTGTAGAAGAGAATACCTTTAAGGACTTCCAGGCTAAGGCGAAGGAGAAGGAAGCTCGCTTAGAACAGAAGATGAAGGACTTAGGTCCTGCGGCTAAGAAGACCGCATAATAAGAAAAGGAAGAGAGGAAGAATATCCAATCGGATGGATTCCTCTTTTTTAATAGTAAAAACTATGTGACTAATCAGGAGTACGACATAATAGTAAGGTAATAATTCCGAAGTTACTTTGGAGGTCTATTTAAATCCTAAAGAACAACACGGTAGGATTATCCCATGTAACGCATCAACTAAGAGGAAAGACCATGAAAAAAGTATTGCTTTTAATGAATGCACAGAGTGGACAGGGGAAGGGAAAGGAGCTTTGCTATCGGGTAGTAGAAGGTCTTTCTGTATTAGGCTGTATCGTAACGGTTTTTCCTATTCTTCCCAAGCATAAGAACTTACGAACGGAAGAGCTAGTAAAAAAGCTGGGTAAAGATTTCGACCTGATAGTTTGTGCAGGAGGAGATGGAACGCTACATTATCTTATGAATGCCATACTGAAGGAAAAGCTGGATATTCCCATGGGCTATATTCCCTGCGGCTCCACCAATGACTTCGCCCATTCTTTAGGGATTCCCAAGGATTTAGAGGAGAATCTTCGAGCCATGGTGGAAGGAGAGCGTTTTTCTTATGATGTGGGGAATCTTCAGGGGAGATTTTTTAACTATATTGCAGCCTTTGGAGCTTTTACAAAGGTAAGCTATGGGACAGACCAGGAATTAAAAAACAATTTGGGGCATTTGGCATATTTGCTGGAATCCCTTCGTACCTTACCGGAAAATATGAGCCAGAGCATTCCCTTAAAAATCTCTGCTGAAAATTTCTCCGAAGAGGGAGAATATATTTTCGGAGCGGTTTCCAATTCCTATTCCGTGGCAGGCTTTTCAGGTCTGCCGGGACAGAACCTTCAGGAAAAGATGAATATAGATTTAGCAGACGGAGAGTTCGAGGTTTTACTGATTCGTTCTCCGAAAAATATCGGTGAGCTGGGAGAGATTGTAGGAACCCTCCTTCGGGGAGATATCCCGGAAGATCACCCCTATGTGAGTTTTTTTAAAACCCATTATCTGGAGTTTCAAGGGAAAAAGCCTGTGGAATGGACTTTGGACGGAGAGTTTGGAGGAGCCTATAAAGAAGGAAGCATAGACATCCGCAAAAAAGCAGTAGAGATTATGCTTCCCAAAATAGAGAAGAAATAGACACACTTCCGGATACCAAAGAATCCCCACTATTATAGCAAAATCAGGCAGAAATGAAATCATACCGCTTGATTTTAGGGATTCTTTTATCGTTAGAACTTATCTTTTATACGGAAATGTTAATATCCTTATTGTCTTTTCCTTCTTCCTGATTAATGTACTCCTGCACAATAGCCGGATCATAGGGCTTAGGGTGATGCCATCCCGGAACCTTACTTTTAATATATCCCATGATTTTATCCATTTCTGAAAACTTTAACTCCTCTATGGTATAAAGAACGGACATTCTTTCCGGGCCATTCCTGGTCTTTGCATAGGCCTTGTATTTTTCGTTATAACTATGGACTTTCTCGAAGGAGCTACCTCCCTGTTCCTTTAAATATCTTTCTCTGATTTGCTGTTTCACTAAATCTTCAATATCTTTACTTAAAGGTACAATATGTTTCGGCTCCACATCGGGGTTCCAACCACATAACCATCTGTCTCCACCTGTAGCTTCTACATTCCGATAGGATCGTTCTAAGTCGGAAATAGATTGATTCCCCTCGCTATCTGAAGAGCCTTGTTTAGAAGTGGCTTTTTCATAATCCTGTTTTTTAAGGGCATAATTCGCCATTTCAGTTACTGTCATAGTTTTACCTCTTAATTTAAAACATCATAGTAGACGGTTATTGTACTTGTAGCTTGAGATGTAGAAAAGCCCGCTCCCTCGATGTAAACTTTCCACTCTCCTCTAGCTTCGGTACCAACAAGATTTCCAACACTTTTAAATCTTTTCATTCTCTTTCTTTTTTTTCAATTAATAGTTTAGTTCAGTCTACATATAAATTAGTCTGAGGTATTATCGACAAGTTCATTAAATATAATTACTGAATAAGCATACAAAAATAGAGATAGATTATTGTGTACAATGATTTTCTCAATGAATCTTTAACTCAACAAAAAAATAAATCTAAATATATAGTAATCCTATTTAGAAAAAGCAGACTGATAATTTCTCGATAGTTATTACATAAATTCCTCCAATGCCGCAGGCATAGTGGATTGCAGGTACCGCAAGATAAATCGAATACATTCCTGCTTATTAAAGGGAGACTTTTTTTGAAGATATAAGAGCAGGATTTGCGCAATGCTGGCAATATAGCTATCTACCAGAGTATCCAAAAACTTTTGCTCAATGCCCAAGGGATTGGAAGCTTCCGTTATTTTTCCCCCATTCCTCTGTGAGACATCTTCCATTCCCTTTTCCATGGCCCAGGAAATGACCTTACGAAAGTCCTTATTTAAGAAGCGAACCAGAGCGTCCCTACCCATGGAATCATAGACGCAGTTTACAAAATGACGGTTCTTCTCAATGGAATCAAAAACCAGGGCAAGGGAATTTTCATAGTCCTCCTGATTCTGAATTTCAAAAATCAATCTTTGGCTTTCTTGTGTTACCATCCATTCCAAAAGTCCGTAAATATCCGGAAAATAATAATAAAAGGTCTTTCTATTGATGCCGACCTTTTCAATCAGCTCCCGAACGGTAATCTTTTCCAGGGGCTTTTTTTGTAAATAAAATTCCAAGGCTTCCGCCAACTGTCTTTGGGTTCTCTCTCTACATTCTTGTTTTTTCATTTTTATACCACATTTGTCCCATATTGTCCGTTTTTTTTCCTTTGCCAAAGGCTTAGGATATCTACTGTTGCTCATGGCTTTCTTTTTAGTATAGCAAAAAAAGGAGAAAAACAAAGGGAACAGCATTGAAAATCGTATAGAACAAGGAGGGTACAAGCATGAAAAATCAGAGAATTTACAATAGAGAAACAGCAAGCAATCAAAACGGTAATCAAAATGGCAATCAGAAGAATAATCGTCGGAATAATCAAAGGGGTAGAAAAAAGGATAAGCAATGGAAAAGAGCGGTTTGTATTGCTCTTTGTTTAAGTCAGGTCCTTGCCCTGTCCATCTCGGCTTTGGCAGAGGTGCAAAAGCCCCGCTATCATGAGAACTACTATGCCTTATTAAGCCCCACCGGAGAATTCAAGCAGGGCTCTTTGGTAAGAGAGTATGAAACTAAGGGCTATTCCAGTCTTACAGATTACGGAACTTATGAAAATGTAAAAAATCTTAGCAACAGTGTGGCAGTGCAGTCCAATGGAAATCAGCATACCTTAGACCTGTCCAAGGGAAATGTAGACTCTCTCTTTTTGGAGGGGGAAACGTCAGAACCCTACAGTCTCTTGCCTTGGAGTATTCAGATTCGCTACGAGTTAAATGGTTTAGAGGTACAGCCGGAAACTCTTGCGGGAGAGAAGGGCTTGGTGAAAATTCATGTGCAGTTTAAAAAGAATCCCAACGCCCAGGATTATGCAGCGAAAAACTATGTGCTGATGGCTAAAAGTAGCTTTAGCGCAGAGGACATTTTATCCCTAAAGGCGGAAAAGGCTCAGGTGGTATCCTTGGGAGAGAAGAAGGAAGTGATTTTTGTCCTCCTTCCCGGAGAGGAAGACGACTTTACCATTGAGGTGGGAAGCAACTCCTTCAGTTTTTCCGGTTTACAATTTCAGATGGCTCCCCTTCGTTCCTCTCAGGTAGAGAAAATTACGGATTTACGAGAGGCAAAGGAAGAGTCGGAGGACTCCTACCGCGCCCTTAAGGACGCCGGTAACAGCCTTTTGGATTCCTTGGATGCCTCTCAGAAATCCGTGGAAGCGATGCAGAAAAACATTAACAACAGTGAAGCTCTACTTCGGAAGACACAGGAAGAGGGAAGAGCTTATCAAAACAATAGAGACCAAATCTATCAGGATATGGAGACTGTAAGTAGCAGCATCAGCCCTCTTACGGAAAATGTGGAGGATTTCAACGGACTGAGTCGGGATACCAAGAACAATATCAGCGAAAGCCAGAGCAATATGAATCGTTTGCAAAATGCCATGCTTGAGTTGGAGGATTCTTTGGTGGCCCTTCGGGGAGATGTACCCGGTCAGACAGAAATTGATAAGGCACAGCAGAGTCTTAGTCAGGTGGAAGCCTTACTTTCCGCAAAAAAGCAGGGATCCGTACAGAACAGCTTAGCGAATTTATCGGCTAAGCTGGAGGGTTCTCCTTTGAAGGATCAGATTATGGCTGTGGTGCAGGAATATATTTCTATGCAGGCAGAGGAGGCCGGTACAGAGGCGGAGATGCAGAAGCTTGCAATGGAAAAGCTAAGTCCTGCCTTAAAGGAATTTTCCTCCAATACCCATTCAGGACTGACAAACTCTAAAGAGAGTCTTTCCGTTTTGGAAGACAACATTGAAGATGTGAAGAGATTGCAGGAAACCCTGAAAAGCTATGCGGAGAAGGGAGAGGAAACCGGCAGGAACTTAAACACGCTTTTGGAGAACAGTCAGAAAACCATGGAGGATTTACGAGGAACCCTGCAAGAGCAGGATGCTTACCTTCGAGGAAAGAGAGAGGAGGCCTATTCTTCTATTGAAAATAATTTAAATGCTACCGAGAAAATGCTGAAAAACGGAGAGGCTGTTTTGGATTCTACCGGAGCTGTTCGTAATGCCAAGGGAGAGTTGGAAGCCCTTGTGGAGAAGAAGTGGGATGAAAATGTAGGGGAAAAGTCCAGTGTTTTGGAAATTGATCCTAACAGACCCATTGAGTCCTTAATGCCTTCCGAAAATGACAATATTGTGGATGTGGCTGTGACCTTACGTACCGAAGAAATCAAAGAAGTAAAGGAAGAAACGGTAAAGACTAAAGAAACGAAAGAGCCTAGCCTCTGGGATAGACTGGGACAAGTGGCAAAAAAGGTATGGAAAGGAATCACCTCTATTTTCAAAGGAGGGAAGTAAATGAGTATAAGCGAAAAATGTGCAGATTTTATTGTTAAATATAGAGAAAAAATCAGTCGAGTTTTCTGGGGGCTCTTAGGCATTTCCCTGATTCTTTGCCTCTTTGTACAGGTGAATTACGACTTGAGTAAATATCTTCCGGAGTCCTCCCTTACTCAGCAGGGAATTCAGAAGATGGAGGACAGCTTCGGCTATCCCGGAACGGCAAGAATCATGCTGAAGGATGTTTCCATGGGAGAAGCCCTTTCCTATAAGGAGCAGATAGAGCATATTTCCGGCGTAGACCGGGTGAGTTTTTCCACAGGCTCCAAAAGTGCCTATGCTCCTGAATTTATGGAAGAAAAGGAGAAGGAAAAGGATTTAGATTATAAGGACGGAAACGCCTTATTTCATGTAGTCTTTGTAAATGGAGACAGTGACGTACAAACAAAGAAGACCCTTAGGGAAATCGAAAGCCTTTTGGGAGACAAGGCGGTGTATGCAGGCCTTGCGGTACAAAGTAAGACGGTGGAGGAACAGGTAAGCAGCCAAATGGGCTTGATTTTAGGCCTGGGACTTGGCTTCATTTTCCTGATTCTGATTGTAATGACCAATTCCTATGGAGAGCCTTTCTTATTCCTGATTACCATTTTGCTGGCGGTAGGCTTAAACCGGGGAACCAATGTTTTCTTAGGAAAGGTGTCCTTTATCACCAATAACGTTGCGGCAATTTTGCAGATTGCAGTATCCATGGACTATGCCATTTTCCTGCTTCACTCCTTTGAAACCGGTCTTGAAAAAGGGATGGATAAGGAAAAAGCCCTGTCCTATGCGGTAGGAAAATCCTTAAGCACGATTCTGGCATCTTCTCTAACCACTGTAGGTGGCTTTTTGGCTCTCTGTGCCATGAGCTTTGGAATCGGTAAGGATATGGGAATCGTGCTGGCAAAGGGTGTGGTGTTCAGTCTTTTAACGGTTATTTTCTTTATGCCGGCTCTTTTGCTTCGGATGTGGAACTTTGTGGAAAAGACCAGACATAAGCCCTTTGTGCCCTCCTTTAAGCCATTGGCAAAGCTTGCCTACAGGCTTAGTCCTCTTGTACTGATTCTTACTATTCTTTTGGTTTATCCCTTAAATATCATGCAGGGGATGAATGACTTCCGCTTCAGTAACGGTGCGGTGGTAAAGGGAGAAGGCACGAAAATTTCCGAAATGGAAGAAGAAATTAATGGAGTTTTCGGAGAAGAAAATCTCTTGATTGCCCTTTATCCGGAGGGAAGAAATGACAGAGAGAAGGCCTTGGGAAATCTTTTAACTTCCCTTCCTTATGTGGAAAATGTGCAGTCCTTAAGCTCCTTATTACCGGAGGGAGTACCGGAGTTTATGGTACCGAAGTCCTCCTTGGATTTAGTCAGAAAAGACGGATACAGCAGAATGGTCATCACCTTAAACCTTCCCGGAGAAAGCCAGGAATCCTATAAGGCAGTAAACACCATTCGACAGATTCTGAAGGTTTACACCGGAGAGGACAGCTATCTGGTGGGAGATACCACTGCCACCATGGATATGGAAAATATCCTCCGCACAGATAATGCCAAGGTAAATACCCTGTCCATGATTATCATCTTCCTGGTAGTTATGCTTTCCTTTAAGTCGGTAGTCTTTGCCGTAGTGGCAATGATTCCTATCGAATTGGCCATTATGAGCAATATGTCCTTCTCCTTCCTGGAAGGCACCAATATGATTTTTATCGGCTATGTTATCGTGTCCAGTATTCAGCTGGGCGCAACAGTGGACTACGCCATTTTGACCTTGGATCACTTCAAGGAAGAAAGAGAGAAAAAGAGCAGAAAAGAAGCCATTATTGCTTCCATTGAAAAGAGCCTATCCTCCCTCTTTGTTTCCGGAACGATTTTGGCGGTGGTCGGCTATGTGATTTCCTTTATCTCCTCCGTCCCCGCCATCGGCCAGCTGGGAAAATTGATCGGAAGAGGCGCCGTATGTTCTCTCTTCTTCGTAATCTTCCTCATGCCCTCCCTATTGGGGATTTTGGATAGAGTGCTGATTTTCGCAGAAAAGAAAAAGAAGGCGGTGAAGAATAAAGTTGCCCGCTCTGTAGCAGTATAGGCCTGTATTAGGGGCTCTCTTGCCAACCTAGTTTGTCGTAGTGAAGGACTATAATTATATGAGATACGCTTTGATGTAGCATATCCCTGTAAGTGGGGCACGCTTCCGCTAACCTCGCCTTCGCAGCGGTACTAACTTCAAGCTTCGCTTTGCTCGCTTTCTGTGTTTTTCGCAAGTACCGACGGGCTAAGATTGCCCCTTTTACAGGGATATGCTGCATCAGTCGCTGAAACTTGTTGTTTTTTATAGTCCTTCACTTCCTCACTTCCTCACTTCCGACAAGTACCGACGGGCTAAGATTGCCCTACCTACAGACCTATGCTGCATTAGGTGGCTTATTACAGCCCTTCAATTTGTCGCGGAGGATTTGTAAAGGGCATGAGGCTTTTGCTATAGAGAGAATAAAATGAATTTTGTATAATACTGTTGCACAATCAGTGAAAACTTGTATATGCACAGGAGATTCATTATGACGAGAGAGGAAAGAGCAGAAAAGTGGTTTTCCAATATATCCGGTGCCGAATCCATCAGCATAGAAAGCAAAATAGAAATATGTGATAAGGCTGCAAAGAGAATGATGATTATCATTTTGGGCTTATTGACTTTAGAGTTCATTTTGCTATTCGTTGTAGGAGGAGAAATCTTCACTAGGGTAGCAGACTTTTTGAATCGCATTTCGGAAGGCGGACATACGGGAAATCACTCTCAAGGTCTTGCACTTACAGGAATCATTGTGTTCTTACCTGTTTTTATAATCCCTTTGACGGCTGCTTTTAGCTATAAAAATAATTATCTTAAAGCTGAACTGGCTAAGATTGTGACCGGTAGAGAAAATACTGCTGGCAAAGAGTCGGCTTTGCCAAGTTTTACTAAAGAAAGTGAAGGAGATATTCTTCATTTTGATACTTTAAATTTTAAATTAGCGATTATTCAAGTCTTGATGTATGACCTGCATTTGCTGAAGCCGGAATTTGATATCTATGATTTTGCCGACCATTATGAAGGAGAAAAGATCGATATGGATAGCGATATCATTATTGAACCTGCGATGAATTTCTTTAAGGAAATGGAAATTCCAAAGAACTTTGCCCCCTATGTGGAAATGCTCTACATGGACGGCGGGAATGATGTGTACATGAACATTATTCCCCAGTGGGATGGAGAAGACGACAGTTTTGACCTAAATGAAATCACTTTGGAAGAACTACAGCAATTTCCAAATCTCAAAAAAGCAACTCTTATGAGCGGTAATTTTGATAAGGTAAAAGAAGTATTCGAGGCTGCAAATATTGCAGTAGAACCGCTTTAACAATGAAAACAAATGATAGTATTAGCAAAGTTGGTAAGGAGATATGTAAAGTATGGGAGCGTTCTAAGCTCTGAGGCAGTGAAGGACTATAAGAGCAGTATAGGCCTGTAAAAGGGCAATCCAGTCCACCGCACTTACTGAGCACAAGAGCAATGAAGGACTATAAGAA
>CALHIC010000359.1 GCA_938030845.1 uncultured Oribacterium sp.
CCCTATGCTGGTCATCCCCTCATAATAGTCCTTTCCCAGAAGCACCCGGGTATGATACACCCCTTCCATGGGGCAAAGCTTTCCTTCCTTCGGGAGAATGTTGGCCGTGGGAAAATTGATGCTTCGTCCGATTTTCTTTCCGTGTACCACAGTACCGGATAGGGTGTACTTTCTTCCCAAAAGCCTTGCCGCCTCTTCTACAGCCCCCTCTTCCAAGCATTTCCGGATATAGGTACTGGAAATTTCTACGGATTTCCCCTCAGAATCCTTCGTTAAAGCCTTCTCCACCACGGTCAGCTTATAGCCGAAATCTTTAGACTTTTCTTGAAGCAAAGCCACATCTCCTTTTCCTTTATAGCCGAAGCTGCAATCCGTCCCCACCACAAGGTGCTTTACCTTTAAGGCTTTTACCAGAATATCCTCCAAGAATTTCTCCGGAGGCATCTTGGCGGTTTCCAAGGTTAAGGGAAAGAGAAAAATCTGGGAAAACCCCGCATTTTGCAGACGGGTATAATGCTCATCCTCCGTACAAAGAAGGTCCTGCCGCTCTCCGGAAAATAAAACCGAAGGATGGGTGGTAAAGGACAAAACGGAAGGCACTAAATTCTCCGCCTTTCCTTCCTTAAACAACTCTTCAAATATTTTTTGGTGTCCGAGATGAAGACCATCAAACTTTCCGAAGGTTAAAATGCTGTCCTTTTGACTATATAGCGGAGGCAGTAAGTAAGTATCTCTTTTTCCCTCTCCTTCCAGCTTTTCAATGTCCGAAAGTCTGAAGCTATCCTGCAAAGAAAACTCTCCCACTTTCTCTCGTAAAAGTGCAGACATACAAGCCTTGGTTCCTAAGGCTTCTCCGTTATCCTTACAAAGGGTGCGAATATAGGTTCCCTTGGAGCAATGAATCCGAAAACGGAGCCTGGGGCAGTCATAGGAAAGAATTTCCAGCCCAAAAATCTCAATTTGGCTTGGCTTTCTTTCTACCGTTTTCCCTTCTCTTGCCAGCTCATAAAGCTTTTTTCCTTCCAGCTTCTTGGCACTGTACATAGGAGGAATCTGCTCCTGCTTTCCCAGAAAGCGGGGAAGAATCTTTTCAATATCCCCCTTCGAAATAGAAACCTCTTCTTCGGAAAGAATCTTTCCGGTACTGTCCTCCGTATCCGTTTCGATTCCTAAGGTCAATTCTGCCTGATAGACCTTTTCCTTCGCCATCAAAGCATCTACATATTTGGTAGCCTTGCCCACACAGACCAAAAGCACACCTTCCGCCATCGGGTCCAGGGTGCCGGTATGTCCCATCTTTTTCTCCCTTAGAATCCTTCGAAGAGCCCGAAGAACATCAAAGCTGGTCATCCCCTTTTCTTTATTTACATTAATAATTCCATCCATGCTTACTCTCTACATCTTTTATTGCTTTGGAAATCCTCTGCATCCAGCTGCTTTCTCATTTCTCCGAAAAGCTTCTCCAAAATCTGCTCCGGACTGCCCTTCAGGCTACAGCCTGCTGCCATCTTATGTCCACCGCCCGAAAAAAAGGCGGCAACTTGGGACACATCAAAGGCATTGTTGTTGGAACGAAGACTGGCCTTGTACACCTGATTTCCCACCTCGTAGAGGAAAATCACCCCATCCACATCTCTGGTTTCCCGAAGGATACTGACCACCATGTCCAGGTCTTTTTGTTCCAGATTAAAGGAACGCATATCCTTTAGGCTTAAGGAAGAAGCCAGGATTCTATCCTCACAATAAAGCTTTGCATCCTGCAAGACCTTCCCCGTCATTTTCTGCTGATCCACAGACTTCATATAGAAGCTGTCATCAATGATGTAGGAAAAAGGAATTCCCCGGGCTATACATTTTCCTGCAATCTCCATGGTATGCTGAGAAGTACAGTTATACTTAAAAACCCCGGTGTCATGAATCAAGCCGGTATAAATGCAGGTCGCAACAGCCTCATCGAAAAACGTTTCATCCATCAGGTCAAAGCTCACCTCGCAGGTACTGGAGGCATCGGGTAAAATAGTATGAAAAGGAAAATCCTCCCCATTACTTGTTACATGATGGTCCATTACATAACAGTTTTTTGCAGACTTTGCCAAAGAGCCGAACTCTCCCAGTCTTTCATAAGCTCCGCAATCACAAATCAGAGCCAGGTCATAGCTTTCCTTCGGTACATCATGGCGAATGGTGGAAAAGCCGGGAAGATAAGAAAATTTCTCATGGGCCTCCATCAGATAAACCTGTACTTCCTTCTCCGGATAGCGATTCTTTAAATAATTCTTCCAGCCCAGAGTAGAGCCCAGGCAATCTCCGTCCGGGCGGGCATGTCCCAGTAAGCAAATCCGCCGGGAAGAAGCTAACAATTCCTCTAGCTTTTCTTTCATTCTTCCTCCTCTTTGTAGCGATTCTCTCGGTT
>CALHIC010000360.1 GCA_938030845.1 uncultured Oribacterium sp.
AATTCCGTCCTGAATACGACCTTCCTTTGCCAAAGGATGGCTTCGTCTGCTTTCTTTATAGCGCTGAATCAGCACTTCATCCCCGGCATCCAGGAAAAGAATACGAAAGGGTACCTTCTTTTCTTCCCGCCAGTTTTCAATAATCTTTTCCAGTTCCGAAAGCTCTTTTCCGTTTCTGCTGTCAATCCCTAAAGCTGTCCTTTGTTCATTTTCCCTACTGGAGAGCAAGAGCTCCAAAAAAGAATTCATAAGCCCTATGGGCAAGTTGTCGATACAGTTAAAACCGAAGTCCTCCAAATGCTTCAGACAAACGGTTTTTCCCGCCCCGCTCATTCCGGTTACAATTAAAATCTCCCCCACAGCTTTACCTCTGTTTCTAAACGCACTCCCTGCTTTTCTTCCACAATTCGAATCACTTCCCTGATCAGTTGGTAAATCTCTTTGGCGCTGGCTCCTCCTAAATTCACCACAAAGCCGCAATGCTTATCGGACACTGCCGCCCTTCCCATTTGAAAGCCCCTTAGGCCGCTGACTTCAATGAGGCGGGAAGCATAGTCTCCCTCCGGCCTTTTAAAGGTGGAGCCTGCTGAAGGCATATCCAAAGGCTGTTTTTCCTCTCTCCTTCTTTGAAAATCCTGCATTTTTTCCCGGATTTCCGTAGGATTCCCTTTTTCCAAAAGGAAGCTTGCCTTTAAGCAAATATCATTTTCCGAAAGGCAGGAATGTCTATAGGAAAAGTCCATTTCGGAAAGCTCTTTCTTTTGAAGCTCTCCCTTTTCATTTAAAAGAAGTCCCTGATGAAAGAAGTCCCTGATTTCCCCTCCGTAGGCCCCGGCATTCATTTTCACCGCTCCCCCAAGGGTTCCCGGAATTCCGGAGAGGGGTTCAAAGCCGGTGTAGCCGGCTTCCATGGCGACCTCCGCCATTTTCTTTAAGGTGCAGCCGGCTTCCGCTTCCAAAAGTCCCCGACCATCCTCCTGCTCTTTTATGCTGCAAGAGGATAAGTTATCCTTTAATAAAATAACAGCTTCTTTCACGCCCTCGTCAGAAACCAGGAGATTGGAGCCGTTCCCCAAAATCAGATAGGGGCGACTCTTCTTATAGAATTCCTTTACCAGCTCCTGTACTTCTTCTACGCCGGAGGGAATATAAAAGTCCTTTGCCTTTCCGCCAACCTTAAAGCTGGTATAGTCCTTTAAGCTCTGTTCCGTTTTATGCTCCATCCTACTCTCTTTCCCCTAGAAATCTTCCGCTTCCTGTTTCTTCATGTTGGCGGTCACTCGCTCATACAGCACCTGTGCCGCATTGTATCCCATCTTCTTGGCTCTGTTATTAATGGCGGCACACTCTACAATGATAGCTACATTTCTTCCCGGGCGAATGGGAATATCATAGCTGATAATATTGTTGCCTAAAAATTCTATATAGTTATCCTTTAATCCCAGGCGATCATAGTCCTTCTCCTTGGACCACTCCGCCAAATTAATGACCATATTCAGTGTCTGGGTATCCTTTACCGATTCCACACCGAACATCTGCTTTACGTCGATAATGCCGATTCCACGAAGCTCAATAAAGTGCTTGGTAATATCCGGTGCCGTTCCTACCAGGGATTCATCAGAAACCTTCCTTAGTTCCACCACATCATCGCTAACCAGACGGTGTCCTCTCTTAATCAGCTCCAGGGCAGCCTCCGACTTACCGATTCCGCTGTCTCCCATGATAAGGACACCCTCTCCGTACACATCCACCAACACGCCGTGGACGGTAATCATGGGTGCCATCTTTACCTTTAACCAGCGGATAATTTCTCCCTCCAGTTCCGTAGTGGGCCTAGGGCTGGACAAAAGAGGAATTCCGGCCTCCTGACAGGCGGAAATCATGCAGGAATCCGGCTCAATGTCTCTGGCATAAATAATACAGGGGATAGGATACTTGGTAATCTCATTATATCTTGCCCTTCTCTCCGGTCTTTCCATCCGCATCAAATACGCCGTCTCCACATTTCCGATAATCTGCACACGCTCGGAATCAAACTGGGCAAAAAACCCTGCAAGCTGTAAGGCAGGACGGTTTACATCCGGAATCGTCATGTAAATCTGATCCGTATCTATTTCCGGAGTGAGATTCTTTAAATTCTCTTTTTTGATTAACTCCGATACACTCACCTTTTCCGCACTTTTCATGAAAACCTCCTGCTTTAGGGGGATACCTTGTCCCACTGTTTTTCTATCTTTTGCAGTATAGGTTTTTCAGGCTAAAATTGCAATCCCAAAGAAGCTATGCTACACTTCAAAAACAGTCTTAATAAACGAGATATCGCACGCTTTGCGCACGATACTCGTTATGAATAAGATGTCCCGAGCGTTTATACGCCATAGCTTTAGAAGAAATAGTTCATCAGAAGATAAAAAAGATAAAGAATATACCGGGGAAGGAGGTAAAGGACGAAGATGGAGAAGGACAAGGCTATCGGTATTTTTGATTCCGGTCTTGGCGGGCTTAGCGTCTTAAGAGAACTTAAGCAAGAGCTTCCCGAGGAAGACTTTATTTTCTACGGAGACCAAAAGCATGCCCCCTATGGAGAAAAAACAGAAGAAGAAGTACGTTCTCTTTCCCTTTCCGCCTATCGCTTTCTACAGGAAAAAGGGGTGAAAGCTACCGTTATCGCCTGTAATACCGCCACCTCCGCAGCTGCCCCCTATCTTCGGGAGCTGTTTCCGAAGGATATCATTATCGGCATGGAGCCTGCGGTAAAGCCTGCGGTGGAGGCATTGCAAGAAGCTTCTGAATCCGGCAAAACGAAAAAAAAGATTCTGATTATGGCTACGGAGCATACCCTGAAGGGAGAGCGTCTCCACCAGCTGATTTCTCGTTTTGGAGATTCTTCCCAATTTCTTCTCCTCCCCTCCCCGGGCATCGTTCGCCTCTTGGAAGCAGGAAAGGGAGACAGTCCGGAAATGAAAGACTATCTTTCTCAGCTTTTGCTTCCCTATAGGAATGAAGCCGTTTCGTCTATTGTCTTAGGTTGCACCCATTTTCCCTTTGTAAAGGAACAGATTCAAAACGCCCTGCCCTATCCTGTTCGATTCTTTGACGGAGCGGAGGGTACTGCAAAGGAAACCAGGCACCGTTTGGAAGAGCGAGGACTTTTGAAGGAGGAAATGCAAAAGGGTCAGGTAGCGCTTTTCAGCAGTAGTGAGGACAGCTCTTTGATGGAAGCCTTTTACCGGAAGAATTGCCTTCCAAGAAGCCGGTAGTACAGCCTTTCTTTTGCCTTGCTATTGCCCTTCTTTTGCCTTCCTTTTTCTTAAAAAAAATTTTTTTAGAAAAGTTCTTGACAAGTTTTCGGAAGTTTTGTATATTGTACGGGTGCCGCGAAAACGGCGGAAACAAGCGCCCTTAGCTCAGCTGGTAGAGCAGTAGACTCTTAATCTATTTGTCCAGGGTTCGAGTCCCTGAGGGCGCAGTTCTAAAGAATGTTGGAAGAGCAACATTCTTTTTTTTATTTTTTTCTAAAGACTTTTGCTTGTCCTTTCTCTTTCTTAAAAGCTTTGCTATACTCTGTAGGAAATAACTTTTGAGTAAAGGAGATTCTTATGCAAAAGATTTTAGTTTGCGATGATGATAAACAGATTGTAGAAGCCATTTCCATCTATCTTACCGGAGAAGGATATCAGGTGATTAAGGCATTTGACGGATATGATGTTTTAAAGATTTTGGAGAAGGAAAATGTGGATCTTATCATTCTGGACGTGATGATGCCCGGTTTTGATGGATTTGAAACGCTGGAACAGATCAGAAAAGATAGCAGTATCCCCGTTTTGATGCTCACGGCGAAAGATGACAGCATCTCGAAAGTGCGCGGTTTGCGAAATGGGGCCGACGACTACCTGACGAAGCCTTTCATCATGGAAGAACTGCTGGCGCGCATCACCTCCCTCGTCCGCCGCTACACAAGGTTCAACCAAGGCGAGGAAGATGCACGGACGCTTTTCTACCACGGCTTGACGATCGACCTTGACGCCCGCTC
>CALHIC010000361.1 GCA_938030845.1 uncultured Oribacterium sp.
AATTTAAAGATGCGTTATATGTTTGTGCCGTTCCATAAGAATTAGACTCCGTTGCTTCCGGTTCCATATCTCTGCGGATTTTATTAAACCGCATATCAAAAGTAGAAGAAAACTTTCCGATTCTTCCTGTATCCGCATGCCACCAATGGCTCGTATCATTTGAAGTCTGTTCCAATCCAGTAACAAGAGATATTTTCATACTTGGCCTTGTAATAATATTTATCACGCCTCCCATCGCTTCCGAGCCATAAAGAGCACTTGAGGGACCACGGACAATTTCTACCCTTTCCACATTACTTAAATTGATACGATCTAGTGCCATAGCATTTCCAAGACCGCTCGCATCCGCTTCATTAGCCACACGCCGTCCATTAATCATAATAAGAGATTTATCCGTACTCATACCGCGAATAATAATATCATGACCGCCACCACGAACTTTGCTTTTTTGAAAAATATTTGCAAAATCTGTAAGTAAATTCCGCATACTGTGAGCACCACTTCTCCGGATATCCGCTTCAGTAATCACCTGCATTGATGCAGGTACCTTTTCTATTGTATTCTCCGTGCGAGTCGCTGTTATAACCACCCCAGGCAACTCATAATAATGAGGATACTCAGCAGCATAGCTTCCTCTGGAAATAGACAACACAACAGCAGCAACTAAAATACTTTTCATTCTCTGTTTCATACAAACTCCTCTTTCCTTTAAATGCTTAAATAAAATACTATAGAACTCCCATTCCCACAAACAGACAAGTAAAACCACCCCTTCCTTTTTCATATATCTGTATGTAAATCCTCTCATGATTTTATTGTCAGTTCTTTTATGATTTTATATTATTTATTTAATATCAAATTAACATACATGAGTTTGTGAGTCAATTTTTATTTTCGCGTCCCTTCGCTCCTTCAAAAGATGTTCTCCGCCTATCCCGGGTAACCCGTCCGGATAGGAAGCCCCGGCATATGAAAAAAGACACCTACATTTGTAAGTGTCTTTTCCTTTATCAGCAGCTTCCTATCCT
>CALHIC010000362.1 GCA_938030845.1 uncultured Oribacterium sp.
GCATTAAGCCCCTTTAAGTTTATCGAAAAAGAATACTTAGGGGAGTTTTTCCGTGCCTTTTATAAGAACTCTGACGGGCAAGTCCTTAGCTGCCTCATCGAAAGGGGAGAGGAGCTTCCGGAAAAGGGCTTCCCCACCCTTTGCTTTTTAGAAAGGGAAGAGGAGATTTTGTTTTTGCATAAGGAGGAAGAGTAGGATGGATAAGGAGGGAGAGTAGTATGGAAAAAAGAAAGATTCTTTTTGATTGTGACAACACCATGGGGATTCCGGACTGTGATATTGATGACGGCCTTTGCCTTCTCTATCTTTTAGGACGAAAGGATATAGAGCTTTTAGGGATATCCTCTTCCTTTGGCAATAACAAAACCGCGGTGGTCTATGAAAATACAAAGAAGATGCTAAAGGAAAGAGGAAGAGAGGATATCCCTCTTTGGTATGGGGCGGATGCGCCAAGGCAATGGGAGAACGAAGCCTCCCGAAAAATCTTAGAAACTGTTAAGCGTTATCCGGGAGAGGTGGATATCCTGGTAACCGGCTCCACCACCAATATCGCAGGCGCCTATATGCTGGATAATCAGTTTTTCTCCTATGTGAAGGGCATTTACTTTATGGGAGGAATTACGGAGCCCCTGATTTTTGCCAAGAAAGAAATGAAGGAGTTAAACTTCTCTATTGACTATAAGGCTACGGAGCTTGTGCTAAAAAAAGGCAAGAATCTCCACACCCTCACCGGAAATGCCTGCCTGGCCTTCCTCCTTTCCTATGAAGAATGTCAGAGTAGGCTGGAAAAATCTTCCTTAGGGCAGTATATTTTAGGGAAGGCAAAGGACTGGATGCATTATAATGATAGAGTCTACGGCATTCCCGGCTTTTATAACTGGGATATGACCACCCTTTTGTATTATTTTTATCCGGAGCTTTTTGAAGACTCCCTGCAGTGGATTCGCCTAATGGATACGGATTTACAGGAGGGATATTTAATTGAGGGAAATGAAGGAGAGGGGAATCAGATTCATTTGCCCAAATTAAAGGATAGCAAAGGCTTTGTGGAAAGAATGTTTGAAGGCCTTTCCTGAACA
>CALHIC010000363.1 GCA_938030845.1 uncultured Oribacterium sp.
TCTTAAAAGAATCCTCCGCCTTATGTAGGGCTGCAAGCTGCTCTTCGTCGATTCTCTGGCAGGCAAGGTCTGTAGCCAGCTCTTCCAAAGCACCTCGAACCTCCAGCACATCCTGTAAAGACTTATGGGAAATCTTTGCCACCTCTGCCCCTCGTCTGGGAATCATCAGGACCAAACCTTCCAGCTCCAGCTTTCGGATCGCCTCGCGCACGGGCGTGCGGCTGACGCCGAGTTCTTCGGCAAGCTGGATTTCCATAAGCCTTTCGCCGGGCTTCAGTTCTCCCTTTAGAATTGCCTGTCTCAGGGTGTTGAACACCAAATCCCGTAGGGGAAGATACTCGTTCATATTAATGGTAAAATCACTACTCATCTGTTCCTCCTTCTTCTGCCCATGGCTCTGTAAGATATACCTGTTGTGCTAAATGTCGATCCTCGCCATAGCGAAGTGCTTGATAAGCTTTTTCCGCCCAAGCTTTATGCTCCAAAGGAAAGAGGGCAAAAACCGTGGGGCCGGAGCCGCTCATTAAAGCCACCTCCGCTCCGTAGGATAGGAGCCGCTCCTTCAGAAGCTGTATTTCCGGTCGCATGGCAATGCTGACTTTTTCCAGAAGATTTCCCATCAAAGGGGTAATTTCCGATAAATTTCCTTTTTTCAGAAAATACAGAAATTTTTCCACATCCGGATGCTCTTCTTTGGGAATGGCATTTACGTTCAGGGCTTCATAAACAGCCTTTGTAGACAGGGAAAATGCCGGTTTTGCCAAGAGAAGAATACAAGCCGGTAAGTTGGGAAGGGGAGTAAGAATTTCTCCTATACCCTCCGAAAGATAACAGCCCCTGTGTAAGCAGAAGGGAACATCCGCCCCCAGCTTCACGCCTCTTTTCTCCAGGTCCTCTATACTAAGACCCAGAGCATATACCCGATTCATCAAATGTAGTACGGCGGCGGCATCCGTGGAGCCTCCGGCCATTCCTCCGGAAACCGGAATACGCTTTTCCAGTCGGAAGGATAAGCCGTCCTTTATGGAAAATTCTTCTGCCAAAAGCTTTGCGGCTTTTACCATCAGATTATCCTCGCCGGTGGGGAGAAAGCCCAAATTACTGCTTAAGCGAATGCCGGGAGTTTTCTCCCTTGTCAGAAAAATCCGGTCATGAAGCTTAACGGTCTGCATGACCATGCACACATCATGATATCCATCCGGCCTTTTTCTTTTAACATCCAGGGAAAGATTAATCTTTCCGTAAGCCTGAATTTGCTGTTCTTCCATGCTTCTTCCTTCTAAAAAATCCTGTATACAAACGCCACTTTATTGTAAAGGTTAAATTGCATTTTTGCAAGTGCAATCCTCTGTGTTACTAAAGTAGATAAAAATAAAAAACTTCTTGACAGGGTGACAAGCTGTCACTATACTGGGCTGGTAAAAATAGTGACAAGCTGTCACCAAGCTATGTTCCGGTTAAAGCGAATAGCTTGCCACTGGATAATGCTTCGGTTAAAGCGAATAGCTTACAAAAGATGAGAAAGTATAAATCATCACAGAATGTATTGAGGGGGAAGATGCCTACATTAAGATTTTTGAATTTGGAAGAAGAAAAACGAAGGCGAATTTTGGAAGCGGCAAAAAAAGAATTTTCTTCCTATGATTATGACAAAGTATCCATTAATCGGATTATTCAGGAAAGTGAGATTTCCAGAGGAGCTTTTTATACCTATTTCCCGGATAAGGATGATTTGCTGGTGCATCTTTTTGAAGCGGAAGAGGATAAGGCGGTGCGGTATTTCATGGAAATCATGCAGCGAAATCAGGGAGATTTTTTTCAAAGTATTCAGGAATGGGTCATCGAAATCGTGAAGATTCGAAAAAAACAAATTGTTCAGGACAGCTTTGCCATGTTC
>CALHIC010000364.1 GCA_938030845.1 uncultured Oribacterium sp.
GTATTATTCAAATGGCGTCAGCCGCAGCTTTTTTACCACAGGCTGAATTTTCCGTTTATGCGGCTACAAAGTCGTATGTATACTCATTTTCCTTATCCTTAAGAGAAGAGTTGCGGAATACGGGAGTTGGACTGACCGTGGTTTGTCCGGGACCTGAGGATACTCCCTTCTTTACGGTAGCAGGAGGTGGAGGAAGAATGCAAAAAATCAAGCAGCTTTTTATGGCAAAGCCGAAGAAGGTGGCAAAGCTTGCGGTGATGGATGCGGTATTAAATCGTCCTGTTTCCATTTATGGCTTGCCGATGAAGGGATTTTATCTTTTATGTCAGATTTGTCCGGATATGCTTTTGATTCCTGTGGTTCGTAAATTTTATAGGTAAACTATGCGAGAAATTCTGGTATCACAAAATGAAAAGGAACAAAAGCTCTTAAAGCTTTTACAAAAATATTTTAAAGGACAGGCAGATTCCTTTCTGTATAAGATGCTCCGTAAGAAGAATATTCTTTTAAATGGAAAAAAAGCCGATGGGAAGGAGATTTTACAGCTGGGAGATACCGTTCAGCTTTATTTCAGTGAAGAAAGCTTGGGAAAGCTGCTTCAGGAGCGGGAGAATACAGAAAAGGAGCTTTGGACGCAGAAATGGCAGAGCTCTATTCTTTATGAAGACAAAAACTGTATTTTATTCAATAAGCCGGTAGGACTTCTTTCTGAAAATGACGGAAGTTCTTCTTTTTCTGTAAATTCCTTGCTCTTATCCTATATGCGAACAAAGGGAGAACTTAGTAAGGAACAGGAGAAAAGCTTTCGCCCGGGGATTGCCAATCGCTTGGATAGAAATACCTCGGGAATCATCATTTTTGGAAAAAGCTTGGGGGGATTGCAGGCATTTGCCAAGCTTCTGCAAAGTCATGATTTAGAGAAAAAATATTATGCCCTGGTCTATGGAGATTTTCAAAAAACAGGACTGCAGGAGCATTTTCTGGAAAAAGATAGGGGGCGGAACAAGGCCTTGGAAAGTGAAAAGGGGAAAAAGGTTCAGAGTGCTTTTGAAAAATTGGCTTGTGTAGAAAGCAGTGTTGGACTGCTCACCCTTCTTTCCGTGCAGATTTTTACCGGAAAGACCCATCAGATTCGCACCCAGCTATCCCTTCTTTCTCATCCTATTGTGGGAGATGATAAGTATGGAGATACAAGGAAAAATGCGAGATTAAGAAAAACTCTGCCCTTATCTTATCAGCTTCTTCACGCCTATTCTTTACGGTTTCCGAAATTACCGGAGAGCAGTGTGTTGTTTTCTCTTTCAGAAAAATGCTTTTTTGCTCCACTTCCAAAAGAATATTTTGAGATTTTAAAAAGCTTTCATTTGGATGCTTATCTTATTGACAAGACTAAGGGGAAGGACTAAGATTATTTTTAAAGATAGTCTTAGTCTTTATTTATTTATTTATCCATCGTTCTATTGCCTTTAGTTTCTGTTGTTTTAAATTCTATTGATTTTGGCTTCTATTGTTTTAAATTCTATTGTTTTAAATTCTATTGTTTTTAAATTCTGTTGCTTTTCTTTTTGCTTGCTTTTATTCTGCTCTCCTTTTCACTGTATTCTTTTTTGCAGGATTTCATTTTTTCTATTCTATTCTTATCATTCTATTTTTTATTATTTTTTTCTTGTCATTCTTTTGCTCTTGGCGTCTTTAAATTTCTTTTTAAAAAATGTATATGAGGTATTCGAATGTTATCTAAAGTCTATTCTGCTGCAATTCATGGATTAAATGCTTATGTGGTTTCCGTTCAGGTGGATGAAAGCAATGGGCTTCCCCGCTCTATGACTCTGGGAAATGTTTCCGCTTCCGTGAAGGAGGCGATAGAACGAGTGAGTATTGCCTTAAAAAATTTAGGCTTGGAGCTTCCGCCGAAGAAAATTACCATCAATTTACAACCTGCGGATCTACGAAAAAACGGCAGTTCCTTTGATCTTCCCATTTTTATGGGAACCTTACTGGCTCTCTATCCAAGCTGCGATTTTCCTTATGAAAAC
>CALHIC010000365.1 GCA_938030845.1 uncultured Oribacterium sp.
ATCCGTCAGCTTTCGAACAGTATAGCTTGTAGTAAGAGGAACACTCTTAGCTCTCACCTGCACGCTAAGCATAAATTTTAAAAGAAACACAAAAGAAGTGATGATAGCGAGGCGAGGTTAGCGGGAGCGTGCCCCTGCTACAAGCTATACTGCACGAAAGCGATTTCGGATAATGCTTACCCTTCATCACTTCTTCTGCGTTTCTTTTATTTTTTTGCTTTGCTCCTCCGCCCCCTTCTTTTTCTTCTCCTCTTTTTCCTTCTTCTTTTCTTCTTTCTGAATAAAGGCGGATTCTTTATCTATCTGTCCCAGAGAAATCATAAAGTCGGAGCGTTTTTCAAGTTCTTTTTTTACATGCTTTAATCCGTATTCCTCGATAAGGGTTGGGGTTTTGGAAAATAAATTTCTGCCCAGTCCCAGCTTATCTCCCGGAATTTCTACCCCCATGGCTGCCAAAGTGGTTGGGAAGTCGTCAAAGGTACTGTATTCCCGATATTTCTTTTCTTCCACGGTGGGAACGGCATTGAGATAGGTGGTGAAAACCTTTCTTTGATAGCTTTTTTCCACATCATTACAAAAATCGTGGTCCATGGTGGGGTGATCCCCGGAAATGACTATGGTTGTATTTTCATAAAAAGGCTGCTGCTGTACCCAGTGAACAAAGTTGGATACCTGCCGGGATGTACATTGGTAAACATCCGCATACTGATTTTTCGGGTGCTTTCTTTCGCAAAGTCTGCACACATAACCGTCCGGAAAATGAGTATCCACTGTAAGCAAGGTCAGATTAAAGGGTTGTTCCGCCTTCCCCAGATTTTCCAATTCTTCCTTCGCGTAAAGAAAAAGCTTCTCATCCTCAAAGCCCCAGTTCACCCAATAGTTTCTGGGGAATTTGCCTTTTCTCTTCCAATAGGAAAAATCCTCCACGGCTACGTTTCCGTGATCTTCCATGAAAAGCTCTCTTCCGCCAAAATAGCCTACAGAGCCTAAGAGGAATTTTTGATTGTAGCCTTCCTCTTCCAGAATATCGCCCAGAGCTGTTACAGAAGGGAAAAAATGCTTTTGGCTATCCATGGAATTTTGCTCAATAGATATTTTCAAAGGAAGACCGGTGCTCTCTCCGAAAATCGCCCCCATGGTCCAGGTAGCTCCGGGAAGAGCAATGCCCCCATTCCTTTTTTCTCCCTCTCCGGCAAAGTCCTCTCCCTCTTCGCCCAAAGCCATCAGCTCGGGCAGAAGATTTTCAGGAAAATCTCCTCCATGCTCCTTGTCCATAAAGGTAAGCTCCGTGGACTCCATATAAATATAGATAAGATTTCTTTTCTTCTCCGGAAATTTCAAGTCCACATTTTTCGGATCCACATAATGCTCTTCAATAAACTTGGAGGATTGAAACTGGGAGCTTAAAAAGGAACCAAGAGATATCCCGTCCCAAGCTTCCGCGATAGTCACTGCCACAAGGAAAATGCTAACAAAGCCGCAAAGAGGCAGGAAGGCCTTCTTGATTTTGGGAAGGAAAAATCGAATTTTTGGAGTAATAGCCTTTTGAAACTTAGTTAAAGCAAGTTCTTTTTCAGAAGAAGCAATAGTTTCATCCTTAGATAGCGCAATAGCTTCCCCATTCTCTGTAGGCTTCTTTTTCTTTTGGTAGATAAAATAATAAAACACAGAGAGGGATAGCCATAAAAGAATGGCCGGCGCCAAGGCTGTGGTAATAAAAAGCTGTACCAGATGCCCGTTGGCTCCCCCCATAGGGGCGAAAACATGAAATAGAATTTCATCTACCGTAAGCTCTTCCCAGTTGCTGACCAAAAAAAGATAGGCCAGGCGAAACAGGCAGCATAATCCCAGCATAAAAAATAAAAGATAGGGAAGGAGCATTTTCCCTATTGATTTTTTGTTGTTCTCATTTTGTTCCATGAAATATTCACCTTCTTATGCATGAAGAGAAAAATCTTCTTGCTGTATCATATTCTTCCGACGATAGAAGAAGCACCGGAAGAGAGCATGTTCTTCTACGCGTATAAAAGCTTTTGTCCAAGGATAAAAATACAACTTTTCCCTCTTTAGCACAAGGGTATAGCCATAAAGCCGCAAATCAAAAAGGGAGCCATAGGGAAAAATTCGAAAATAAGCTATAAGCAAAAAGTCGAAAAAAATAGAACGACCTCGAAAACCGAAAGTCGCTCCATTTTTACAGTAAGAGAAAAATCTCCGAAAAATATTATTCTTCATCCTCTCTGTTCCGGACATAAACCGGTGCCTTCTTGGGAGAAAGATGCAGCATCTCTCTGAATCTGGCAAAGGCATCTACCGCATTCTGCCAAGACTCCTGCAGGGCTACCGTTTTGTCGGATAAGGTCAATAAATAGGCTATCCTGCTGTTGGGAATACGGGTAGAAAGAGGGAACATATGGGTTAAAATCGCTCTCTTCTCTGTCTCCGTTAAAGCAAAATTCTGTGCTTCGGAGTTCTCCACCGCATCCTCCGGATGATAGAAGCAGTACCAACGTCCATTATGGGTAGTACCGTCATCCTTATGATAGTCAATCATGCAAAAATCATGAAGGAAACCGATTCTGGCCGCGCTGTCCGCATCCATGCCCCAGCTTTTTGCCAAATGATATGCCATATAGGCCACACGAACACTATGGTCGAAGGTATTGGTACTTCCATGCCGAGGCACCGCCTTCAACTTACAATATTCCTTATTTTCCGTAATTTCTTTAAACTGCTTAATAAATTCAAGCTGTTCTTTCTTTAAATCCATCTGTTCCCTTTCTATCTATTTAAAATTAAGAAACGTTATTACTATACTCTTTCCCCCATGCTACTGCAATACTCTTTCGAGAATTTTAAAAAAAGAGTAGGAAATGTACAACCCATATTTCGGCGCGGTACCTAAAATGCATAAGGCTTCTTTTTTGCTCCCTTTTCTGCAAAATATCATAAAGGGCTTCCCTTCCTCACTCCGCTTTCCACAAAGAGAATATATTTCGTCTCGCCGTTTTCTACAAATATCCGTCAGGACTTTCTACAAAGAAAACTGTAGAAATGCAAAGTTCTCTTAGAGCTTTTCCCGTTCTTATGATAAAATAGTTTCAGTCTATTTAGAAAAACTCTACTATTTTTATAGGAATAGTATAGAAAAATTCACTGATTCAGGAGAAAGAGAGGACACATTATGAAGTGGAGAGAGCTCATTAAAGAACGGAGTTCCATCCGTAGCTATAAGGATAAGAAGGTAGATGAAAAGTTACTGGAGCAGGTACGGCAGTATATGAAGGAGCTGTCCCCCCTTATTCCGGAGCAGAAGACAGAGATTCTTCTACTGGGAAAGGAAGCCGGTCCTCGTTTGGAAGGCATCGTAGGCTATATGGGAAATGCTTTTTTTGCCCCTAACTATATCTTACTTTTAGGAGAGGACAGCGAAGAAGGATACATCCATGCAGGCTATCTGGCTGCACAGTTGGAGTTGAAGCTTACAGAACTGAAGTTAAATACCTGCTTTTTAACGATTAACGAAGCAAAGGCGGTAAAAACCGCTTTGAATATTAATTCTCCCCTTACCGTTACCACCTGCATTAGCTTTGGACACGGTAATCCGGAGAAGGACAGCAATCGTATCGATATTAAGTCCAGATCCGATGTGCACATGGAGAAGATCAAGGGACATATTGCTCCTAAGATTGCCATGGATGAACTGGTTTCCCAGTCTGTTTTCGGACAGAGCTGTGATTTTGCCGAGGATGCCATGGATCCGAACTGGGAGAAGGCATTTTATGCCTCAAGTCTTGCACCGGCCGCATTGAATCGCCAGACCTATCGTTTCTTAATAGAAGACAATATGCTCTATCTTCTGGATCGGGAAGTTAAGCATATTACCAAGGAAGACCGGTACTTAAATGACGGTATTGTAATGTTCTACTTCCATACCGTTCTGACCGCACATTTTCATAAGCCGGATAGCTGGACCGTAGGCACCGTAGAGAAGAAGCCTGAGTGGAAGGTGCCGGAGGAATATTTCGTGGTGGGAACATACCGTTTGTTCTAAATCGCGCAGACTTGAAAGCGCTGCACTTTGATGGCAATAGGGTTACGAGTCGCAATTTAACTTTGGTTGCACTGGAGTTATAAGTCACAACTCAACTTTGCTTGCACTATTTGTTAGTCGCGGCTTAACTTCGCTTTTTCTATAGTCCTTTCTCTAAAAAACTTCTATAATAGAGTTATCTGTATATATAACTTAAGTAGAAAGGAAACTCCTATGGAAAAAGAAATTCAAATTGTTCGGGAAAATATTCGTAAGGCCTGCGAAAGGTCCGGAAGAAAGCCGGAGGAGGTTCTTCTTATCGGCGTTTCGAAAACCAAACCCTACGCCGCCGTGCAGGAAGCCTATAGCTATGGTATTCGGGACTTTGGAGAGAACAAGGTACAGGAAATCCGGGACAAATTTGCTCTTTTACAAGAGGATGCACTCTTGCAAAAGGATGCCCCCTCTTTCCATATGATTGGTTCTCTTCAGAAGAATAAGGTAAAATATCTTCCCGGCAGAGTAAAGATGATTCATTCCATTGACTCCCTTCCCCTGGCTTTAGAGGTGGAAAAGGAATACGCCAAGAAAGAGGAACTTGCCTCCGTTTTATTAGAAGTCAATGTAGCTAAGGAAGAAAGTAAATCCGGCTTCTTCTTGGAAGAGGTGGAGCAGGCTTTGGAGGAATGTAAAGATCTCCCCCATGTCAAACTCTGCGGTTTTATGACCGTTGCTCCTTTTACAGAGAATCCGGAGGAGAACCGGGTTCATTTTCGGGCATTAAAAAATCTCTTAACAAATATGCAAAAAAAATTCCCCGCCCTTCCCCTTAAGGAACTTTCCATGGGGATGAGCGGAGATTATGAAGTAGCCGTCGAAGAAGGGGCTACCATGGTTCGTGTCGGCTCCTTTATTTTTGGGGCACGGGACTATGGAAACGCCCATAAGTCCTAAGCAAGTCCGAAATCACAGCCTTCTTTTCTTCGTTAAAAGCATTTTCCGGAAGACGCCACTGCCAGTTTCCTTCCGCAGTTCCCGGCGCATTGATTCTTCCCTCTGCTCCGCATTCCAGGTAATCTCCTGCCGGAATAATGCATAGGGAGGAAATGCTGGAAAGGGCAGTCTTAATCAAAAGCTCTGTCATTGCATTCCAGTCATTTTGGGAGCGGGAAAGGTAATGGTATACATTGCTCCTCTCCCAATCTGACAGGGTTTCAAACCAGTTTCTCAAGGTATCGTTATCATGAGTTCCGGTATAATACACGGAATTACTATCCTTTAACATATGGGGCAGGTAGACATTTTCAAAGTCGGAAAATGCAAACTGCAAAATCTTCATGCCGGGAAAACCGGTTTTTGCAATCAGCTCTTCCACTTCCTTGGTGATTACTCCCAGGTCTTCTGCAATAATCGGCAGTTCTTCCTTCTGAAAATGCTTCTGAATCGCCTGAAAAAGACCGAAGCCCGGTCCTTCTCTCCACTCTCCCACCATAGCGGTTTCCGCACCGTACTCCACCGCATAATAGGACTCGAAGCCACGGAAATGATCTACTCGCAGCAGGTCAAATTGATTCAAGCAATATTCCATCCGCTTACACCACCAGGCGTAGCCTTCCGCCTTGTGCTTCTCCCAGTCGTACAAAGGATTTCCCCAGAGCTGTCCGGTCTCGGAAAAGGCATCGGGTGGAACACCTGCCACGGAAGAGGGGTATCCGGTTTCATCAAACTGGAACAAAGCTCGATTTCCCCAGGCATCCGCACTGTCCATGGCGCAGTAAATGGGAATATCTCCAAAAATCAAGACATCCTTCTCATGGGCATAGGCTAAAAGAGCCTGCCACTGCCTGTCATACTGCATTTGCAAAAAGGCATAATAGCCTACCTCCTGCTTATGCTCCTCCAAAAACTTCTCTATAGTGGCCTGATCCTTATCCCGATAGGGCTTTTCAAAGGAAAGCCAGGGGATACCGTTGAAAAAGTCCTTTAAGGCCATAAAAAGGCAGTAATCAAAATTTTCCTTAGTTCTTCCCGCCAAAAGCTCAGAAAGATTTCCCCCCTTGGAAAGCCAGTTTTCATAGGCCTTTCGGAGGATTTTGTGCTTTAGCTCATATAATAATCCATAGGAAATCTTCTCTTTGGATTCCTTAAAGCGTTCCTTTTCCAGATCCGCCTCTTCCAACAGACCTTCCTCTTTCAGCATTTCCAAATCAATAAAGTACGGATTTCCCGCAAAGGCGGAAAAGGACTGGTAGGGGGAGTCCCCGTAACCTGTAGGCCCCATGGGAAGAATCTGCCAAACCCGGTTTCCCGTCTCCGCCAAAAAGTCTACAAATGCTCTGGCTTCCTTTCCCATGGTTCCGATTCCCTCTTCTCCCGATAAGGAAAATAAGGGAAGTAATACCCCTGCTTCTCTGTTTTTCATTTATTTTTTCTCCTTTCAAAGGACTTAATGCTTTGCAGTAATAAATGCTCTATTTTATTTCGGCGTTATTATACAGTATATATCTAAAAAAGCTGAGTTTGTTTTCTCTGCTAGTTTCCCCTGTAACAAAACAAAATTGCATTTAAATTTTTTTCACTTTACATGGAACTATGGAATCTGTCAAATAAAATGAGATTGATAGGCTTTTCTTTTTCGCCGATATACCTTTACAAGACTGCATAGGGGATTTTAAAAAGTATAAAACGGAAAAAGCTTCTCAAATCAATTTTGAGGACATAAATTTTAAGGAAAATCCTTCTAAGACAAAGGAGTATTAGAGACAGCATGGACTTAAAGAAATTAGAACATATCCTAAGAATTGCAGAGGAAAAAAATATCAGCAGGGCGGCAGAACGACTTTTTATCTCCCAGCCGGCTTTGAATTTACAGCTTTTAAATCTGGAGCGGGAGCTGGGCACAAAGCTCTTTGTCCGTAAGGGAAATGAATGTAGTGTCACGGAGGCGGGCAGAATCTATGTGGAAACCGCCCGGAAAATGATGAATATGAAGAAGGACTGCTATGCCAAGATTGCAGAGCTAAGCCAGCTTCATAACGAAGAAATCGCCATCGGAGCCTCAGGACTTCAGGGAGACTATATGATGTGCTACATTTTCCAGAAATTCCATGAATACCATCCCAATGTAAAATTACAATTTACCTCTATGAAGGGCTTAAAAGCACAGGAATTGGTGAAAAACGGCACCATTGATTTAGGCATTGTCTTAATGGGGGATAAGCAAAGCTATCGTATGGAATATAAGCTGTTGGGAAAAGTCGAACTGCTTTTAGCCATTGCCAAAAATCATCCTTTGTTAGAGGTTTTGGAAGAAGAGGGCGAAATTACTGAAATTGATTTGGCTAAGCTTTCCGAGCTTCCCTTTGTGCTGGCACCCAAGGATTCTACAGAACGATCCGTTGCGGAAATGGCCTTCGAAGATGCAGGCATTGACCCCTATGTGCCTATGGATGTGGAGGGAATTCATTATCAGATGGCTCTGGTGGAATCTTCGGATTACTGCTCCTTTATCAGCAGTAATAACCGCGCCCATGTGCCGGACAGTATCCGCCTGATTCCCTGTAAGACACATCCGAAAATGAATGCGGTGGCAGTATATCGGAAAGATAAGCCCTTGACGAAGGCCCTGGTGGAGCTGATTTCCCTAGCGGAGGAATATTGGGCTTCCTTCTCCGAGGAAGAGTCATTCTAACTATCGCTCTACCCTTCCTGCTATGGAAAGAATATGCACTTCCTCCGCTCCGGCTTCTAGGAGCTTTCTGCTACAGGCTTCCATGGTGGCTCCTGTGGTAAAGATATCGTCCACCAAAAGCACCCGTTTTAGGTCGAAGGGTAATGCTTCACAGTGAATGGCTTCCAAGAGATTTAATAAACGTTCCTCCGGGCTACAGTCCTTTAAGGCTTTGGTTTTCTTTACTCTCTGCAAATACTCTGAAGCCAGAGGGATGCCGCAGACCTTTGCCAGACTTTCTCCAATGACCTCTGCCTGGTTATAGCCTCTTTCCCTTCTTCTGTTGGGATGAACCGGCACAGGAATAATAGCCTGAATTCCCAATTCTTTTATCTTTTCCCCAAAAACTTCTCCTGCCTTTTTGCCAAAAAAGATGCCCTTGTCCTTTCTGCCCTTATACTTTAGAAGCACTAAAGCATCCTCCACTTCCTCCGTCAGCTCATACAGCATCATACCGGTAGAAAAGGAAAAGCCGTGTCTTTTACAGTTTCCGCAGTACTCCTCCGTATCTAATAAAATTCCCCTGCCACATTTTTTACAGATTGGCTCCTCCATGATTTTCTCGTAAGCCTTGCAGGCAGGACAGATTTCTTCTTTTCCGCTTTCCGTAAGCTCATCACAAAGGATGCAGCGAGGAGGAAAGAGGGCATTGATGATGGCTTCTTTCCAGTCTTCCTTTTTTCTCATATTTCCTCCTATCCTCTATCTTCTGAACTAATAACAATCCTCTCTGACTTATTCCTATACTTTCGGACTGATGCCAATACATTCATCTTAAATACATGCAAATTGCTTATTTTTTATAAAATTCATAAGAGAAAAGATAGATATACTCATTATCGGAGAAGGCATCGGTTTTTCCTAAGAGCAATTCATGAAGATTCTGAATCTTTATCTCATCCTTATCATATACCCATGCCAGCAATACGTCTTCCATATCATAAAGGATTTCCGGTTTTCCCTCTATTCGAATTTGTGATCTGATATAGTATTCTCTTCCCTCTACTCCTTCCATAAGAGGCAAGTTTATAGAGGCCTTAGCTTCCGCATCTGTCCAAACCACAAGCTTTATTACTGCATGGTCATAATC
>CALHIC010000366.1 GCA_938030845.1 uncultured Oribacterium sp.
GCTTTACATATTGAAAGTCTAATTGCAAGTGTAAGTCAAAAAGAAGAAGAATAAAATCCTCCCGAAGCCTTTCCAAGAAAAACTTTGTCAAAAAGTGCATCGAAGCACAGTCAAAAAAATGCAATCCATAGGGAGAAATATCCTTTTCCATAAGGCTTTTCCGAAAGCCTATACAGCCCTGCTCCAAGCTTTCCGGATAATACATCCCATTTTCCCGAAGAGAACGATACTCTTCTTTTCCATATCTTCCTTGAAAATCAAAAAAGGAAATCTGCTCTTTCTCCATGCCTTACTCCCTTCTTTCCTCTTCATCCCCTCAAGCCACTCTAAAGCTCTATTCTATACTTTCTATGAAGACAGTTCCATAGCCTATATAAAAACCGTATCATAGCTTTATAACAACAATGCAATGTTTTCTAAAAAGTAATTCCATGGACTTTCGAAAACTCTTCTATACTATAAAAGAAAAGATTGAAAATCTCCATAGTCTAAATTCATTAAGCAAAGCCCCTTTGCCGGAGCGGTGGGACCTGCCAGAGTACGATCCTTCTTTTCCAAAATTTCTTCTAATTGGGAAAGGCTTATCCTTCCCCTTCCCAGTTCCAAAAGAGTCCCGGCCAGAATCCGAATCATGTGGTACAAAAAGCCGTTTCCTTCTACAGAAAAATGAAGGTAATCCCCCTCCTCTTCCAAGGAAAAATGGTAAATCTCCCGCACAGAGCTCCCCCCCTGCAAAAGGCTTTGGGCCTTAGGATTGGCAAAGCTTCGAAAGTCATGCTCTCCCTTTAAAAGCTCCATTCCCTGGGAAATTTTCCCGCAATCCAAAGGAAAGGTATAATGGTACGCCGTCCTTCTGCGAAGGGGATTTTCCACCTTGCTCCGGCAAATGCTGTAACGGTAAGCCTTCCTATGAGGGGTAAAACGGGGATGAAACTCCTGCTGCACGGAGTGGGCTTCCATCACCCGAATATCCTCCGGCAAATAGCTGTTTAAGGCCCGTAAAATCTGTTCTCCGGAAACCTTCCCCTCCGTATCGAAGGAAAGGAGATTTCCCAGAGCATGCACCCCCTGATCCGTTCGACTGGCTCCGATAAAGTTCTCCATTTTCCAAGGAAAAAGACTACGGAGCTGCTCTTCTACCATGCCGGCAATGGTGGAAAGCCCCTCCTGCTTTTGGAAGCCATGGTAGGCCGTTGCCTCATAGGCCAGTTTTAATACAATCCGCTGTTCCATCCGCTTCCTTTCTGTTTCTTCCTTTCTGTTGCTTCCTCTTTGCCATTCTGTCCGGCAATACCGCCCTTGCAATCCTGTCCGGTATATCTCTCTATTTTTCTGATTTTATGGCAGAGAAACAAATCGGCTTCCAATGGAAAGCGCCAACACCATAAGCAGGAAGAGGTAGGAAAGATAGTCTCTTCTTTCATAGTGGAGCGGCTTCATTTTCGTTCTCCCCTCTCCCCCCTGATAACAACGGGATTCCATGGCCAAAGCCAGGTCATAGGCTCTTCGGAAGGCGGAAACAAAGAGGGGAACCAAAATCGGCACCATAGCCTTTGCCTTGTGAACGATTCCTCCACTTTCAAAATCCGCTCCCCTGGCCATCTGAGCCTTCATAATCTTATCCGTTTCCTCCACCAAAATCGGAATGAAACGTAAGGCAATGGACATCATCATAGCAATCTCATGGATGGGCAAATGCAGCTTTTTCAGGATGGAAAGCCCCTTCTCCATCCCGTCTGTCAGCTCATTGGGGGTGGTGCAAAGAGTCATTAAGGAACTGCTTAATACCAAAAGAATTAATCGCACCGCCATCATAGACGCAATATGCAATCCCTCTTGGCTGATTTTAAACATATAAAAGCGGAAAATCTCTTTTCCCGGTGTTAAAAACAGGTTAAAGCTCACCGACAGTAAAAGGAGGAACAAAACACTTTTCAAGCCCCGAACCATGAAGGAAAAGGGAACATTGGAAAGCTTAATCAATAAAAGCAAAACCAGAGCCAGAAAAATATAGGCAGTCCAGCTATTGACAATAAACAAGGCAATCAGAAACAGAAAGGTGCCGGAAAGCTTCACTCTGGGATCCAGTCTATGAAGAAGGGAGTCTACCGGGTAGTACTGCCCTAAGGTAATTTCTCTAAGCATTTTCCCCTCCCTTTCTCTTCTTATAAGCGGAAAGAATCATTTCCTTCGCTTCCTCTACCGTATTCTTCTTAGGGAAGGACAAGCCCTTTTCCTCCAAGCTATACAAAAAGGCACGAATCTGAGGCAGTCCCAAGCCCAGCTCCTCCATTTCCTTTTTATGGGAAAATACCTCCTCTGGGCTACCCTGTCGGATACATTCTCCCTGATTTAAGACAAAAACCTCCTCCGCATAGCGGGCCACATCATCCATGGAATGAGAAACCAAGAGGATGGTCATGGCATAGCGCTCCTGCAAATGAGCAATCACCTGAAACAGCTCTTCCCTTCCTGCGGGATCCAGTCCTGCGGTGGGCTCATCCAAAATCAAAAGCTCCGGCTCCATAGCCAGCACACCCGCAATAGCTACCCTTCGCTTCTGTCCGCCGGAGAGCTCAAAGGGAGACTTCTGCCATAGCGCTTCTTCCACGCCCATGCTTCTTAAAGCCTCTTCCACCTCTTTCTTGGCATCCTCCAAGGATAAGCCCTGATTCTTCGGCCCGAAAAGCACATCCTCAAAAACCGTTTCCTCAAAAAGCTGGTACTCCGGATACTGGAAGACCAGGCCCACCTTGAAACGCAGGCCTTGAAAATCAAAGCCCTCTTCCTTGAAGGAAAGTACCCCTTCCTTTTCCACTTTTCTCTTCTTTCCCTTCCAGAACAAAAAGCCCTTGTCCTGTAGAATCAGGGCAGGATTCTTCCGAAAATGTACGGAAATCTCTCCTGTTTCCGGCTTAATCAGGCCGTTAAAATGCTGTAAAAGGGTGGATTTTCCCGAACCGGTGTGGCCAATTAGAGCAGAAAAGCTTCCCCTTTTAATGGAAAGATGAATGTCCTTTAAGGCATAGCTTTCCATGGCAGTGCCCTTCTGATAAATGCAGGAAAGATTTTCCACTTTCAGGATAAAATCCTTTTCTGTTTCCTTGTCCTTTTCTATTTCCTTGTCCTTTTCATTTTCCGTTTCTTCCGAAACGGCAGCTGCTGCTTTGGAAGATGCTACCTCCCGTTCCCCTTCCACAAAGGAATCTTCTCCAAAGATGGCAAGCAATTCCTCCACCAGCTCCTCTTCCTTTAAAATCCCCTCCGAAATCGGCATACCGGAAAGACGAAGCTCATGGGCCAGATCCGTAATCAAAGGCACATCCATTCGTAGAGACTTCAGCTCCTCCACCTTGGAAAAGATTTCCTTCGGCGTACCGTCCAGCACCAGCTTTCCCTGATCCATAAGAATAATGCGATCCGCATCCACGGTCTCTTCCATATAGTGGGTAATCAAAATGATGGTGATGCCCTTCTTTTGGTTCAGCTCCCGAATAGACCGAATAACCTCCGCTCTACCGCTGGGATCCAGCATGGCGGTGGGCTCATCCAGTACAATGGTTTTCGGCTCCATAGCCAGGGTTCCTGCAATAGCTACCCTTTGCTTCTGTCCGCCGGATAAGTGATTAGGAGACTTCAGGCGGTAGGCTTCCATATTGACTGCTTCCAGAGCATCTGCCACCCTCTTCCAGATTTCCTCTGTAGGAATACCGATATTTTCCGGACCGAAGCCCACATCCTCCTCCACCACGGAGGCAATAATCTGGTTGTCGGGATTTTGAAAAACCATGCCCACCTTTTCCCGGATAGGGAAAACATTGGCCTCCTCCCGGCTGTCCATACCGGAAATAATCACGCATCCCTCCGTAGGAATCTGTAAAGCATTAAAAAGCTTTGCCAGTGTGGATTTTCCGGAACCGTTATGGCCCAGCACACAGACAAAGCTTCCCTCTTCGATTGTGAAATTCAAATGAGAAATAGCGGAAAGCTTCTCCACTACCTCATCATTTTCATCCCTTCGTACGTATTCGTAAGTACAATCTTTTATTTCTATATTATTCAAAAATTTTCTCCTAAAGAAATACACAATAAATCCTAGTCAGTATATCCCTTAGCGTGTGAAAAGGCAATGAAATGCCGTGCTAAGCGTCAGCTCATGCTTCATCATAGTCTTAATAAGTCCATTTGAATTGTTTACTCCTTTGAAACACAAAGGCAAAAACGCTTTTTCCTATAAAGAAATATGCTGCACATAGCATCATTAGAATAAAAAAATCCTTAACGCTTGCTGTGTGATGAATCATTCGGGCGTAAAAATGGGAGCCTGCTGATAGCGGATTGGTATACTGTAAATATTCCGGTAAAGAAAGGACACTGCCGGAAAGAAATAAAAACAGGTAGCCCACAATGCTGACAAAGGAGGCCATTTTCGTAAAAATGAGGGTTAAGGTAGACAGTATATATGATATCCCCATACAGCCAAAACACACCAAGATAACAATATAAAAGTATTCAAATCGAAAGGTAAGTTTTATAAACAAAGAGGCTATTCCTATGCAAATACAAGCTTTAACACTATTTAGCAAAAACCAAATCAAGGTTTTCACGCTAATAATTTGCATAATGGAATAGGGTTTAATCATCAGGTTTTGTAAAGTTCCCTGTTGCTTTTCCGTGGATATACATAAAGACGCTTCCGATAAAACACCATTTACCAAAACCCATAGAAGATAAGCAAAGAGTTTTTCCTCTTGTTCTCCCTCCGTATTCATGACTATAACGAGCAACAAAATGTCGGTTAATAGGCCCACAATATAATCCGGATAATAGCTGGCCGCCTCTATCAGACTTTTTTTAAATTCAGCCTTAATCAGTTTCATGGAAAACCTCCAGCAATATTTCTTCCAAGTCTCTTTCCTTTTTTCTTATTTCCATAATTTCATATTTTCCATAATAGCTTTGATAAATATCCTGAAAACTTCCCCGAATCGTGTCACTTTCCATTACGCTATCTTTTATATAAGAGACCGTATATAAATCTTTGTCTTCGTAATCTGTTTTATCAAAAGCATGGACGACTCCATCCTTTAAAATCAGTATTCTACTTTGAAGCTTTTGTACTACATCCATTTGATGAGAGGTGAGTAATACTGCAATTTTCTCTGTTTTTATAATGGTATTCAATGTCTGAATAACAGATAACTTACTCTGAATATCCAGCCCCAGAGTAGGCTCATCCAAGAGCAAGAGCTTCGGAGAAGACATTAGGGCAATCAATAAAGCCAACTTTTGTCGCATTCCTCGGGAATAAGTCCCTACAGTTTCATGGATAGCCTCCTCCAATTCGAACAAGGAAATATAAGTTTTTATTTTCTCGTTCCCGGAATCGAGTTTCAGTAGTCCGGAAAAGTACTCAATATTTTGCCATCCTGTAAGATAGTCATAAACATTCACACTGGATTCCAGCAAAGCATTTACCTTGGAAAAATACTCTTCGTTTTTATACGTAAAAATGTCTCGCCCATCCAAGAGTATAGAGCCTGCATCTGCCTGTAGCATGCGAAGAATACAGTTGATTAAGGTCGTCTTTCCGGCCCCATTATTCCCCAGCAAACAGACGATTTCTCCTTCATTGATGGAAAGATTCATATTCTTCAAAACTTCTTTTGCCTTAAAACTCTTCTTCAAACCCTTGATTTCCAGCAT
>CALHIC010000367.1 GCA_938030845.1 uncultured Oribacterium sp.
TTCAACAACACCCTTTTCCACTGATTTTCCATTAGCAATAACCTCCCAGTTCAACGCATAGTTAGACAAATCTCTAAAGAAGTTTTCGTTAAACACGGTAATTGTCTTTTTCTCTTTGTTGATATTTCTCACCCAAATATTTTGGTAAAAATAGCCAATTTCAAATGCTTCGGGGTTAGGAATACGATCTGGATTGATCAAACCATTGCAGTTAAAGTTGTTATCAGATGGATCGTAGTCGTTATAGTCGCCACCATACTTATATATCTCCACGCCGTTTTTATCTTTAGCGCGAAGTCCTTGGTCGACAAAGTCCCAAATAAATCCGCCTTGATACAGGTCGAATTCATCAATCAGCTTCATGTAATCCCCAAGGCCGCCCATTGAGTTCCCCATATCGTGCATAAACTCGCATAAAATGTACGGCTTTTTCGGTTTATCACTTAAATATTCCACTACATCCTTGGGGTTTGCGTACATCCTACTCTCAATATCTGAAATTGTATCTTCGTATGCTCTATTATAATAGGAACTTTCATAATGAACTAAACGTCTATCCTTAAAATAAACATTCATAGCCTCAATGTCATCGCCTGCATAGGACTCATTTCCTAGAGACCAGAATAAAATCGAAGTATGGTTTTTAAAAGTTTCAAAGCAGGTTCTTGCACGATCCATAACAGCTTCTTTCCACTGGGGAATAGACCCCGGCACGTTGCAAGACGGTTCAATAGCACCGAGCTTTTGAAAACTTCCATGGCTTTCAAGATTGCACTCTGCCATGACATAAATTCCGGCTTCATCGCAAAGAAAATACCAGGGGATTTGATCCGGATAATGGCAGGTACGTACGGAATTGATATTATTTTTCAAAATACATGCTATATCGGAATGCATCTCCTCCATTCCGATGCATCTTCCGGTCTTTGGGCTCCATTCATGACGGTTAACCCCTGTGATGACGAGACGCTTTCCATTTAGATAAATGACCTTATCAATGATTTCTACTCTTCTAAAGCCAATATCATACGGCACAAGCTCCAGTAACTCTCCATTCTCGGCATTTTTTAACGCAATTGTTGCTTGATATAGATAGGGGTGGTGGTTATCCCAAGAATGAATTGCACCAACATCCGTATATATTTCTCCCGTGAGGTTTCCATTTAAGCCTTGTAATGGAGTGCTGCTCTCTGCAACCACATTTCCTTCTCTATCCCTCAACACAAACTGCGCATGGACAGTGACTTGCTTTCGGGCAGATACTTTCATGCTCACCGCTACACTTCCATGTTCATTGTCCGGGTTCAATACAGGCTTAAACCACACATCCTCCATATGGACATCCGGCACTGCTTTCAACGTAACATTTCTAAAGATTCCAAAGAAACGGAAGAAGTCCTGATCTTCCAAAAATGCTGCTGTACTCATTTTATGAACCTGTACGGCAAGGATATTATTTTTTTCACGAATATACGGTGTAAGATCAAACTCAGAGGGTGTAAAACTATCCTCAGCGTAACCCACAAACTGCCCATTAATCCACAAATACATCTACTCCTTCGAAGCAAATGCGGATTCTTTTTCCAAGCATCGTCGGTTTTAAATCAAAATGTTTAAGATAAGAGCCCACCGGATTATAGCGCGCTTCCGAAAACATTCCTTCCTCTGCTCCCCTGCTGTCCAGGCTATACGCACCTCGGTGGTACTCTTTGCCTTCCCATGGATACATGGTATTGATATAGCGAATTTTATCATATCCGGCTAGTTCGATATGCCCCGGCACCATGATTTTATCAAAACCGGAAGCATCAAATCCCTCTTCATAAAAGTTGCCGGGCCTACTCGTTGCATTTTTGCTAAAAGCAAACTCCCACTGACCATTCAGTGACTGTGATAAAGGATTATCCGTTTTTCCCATATCCGCATAATCCATATAGTATGAATGGTCACTATGTGCATCCAATTGATTCACACGAAAAATTTCCGGATTATCCAACCATTTTATGCAAGCGTTCATAGGGCTCCTTTCTTTTTTGCAAACCTCTGATACCTATCCTCAAGGGCGTTCGTGAACAATACTCTACTGTTTTAATAAACTCCGATAAAGGAAATGATAGGTGCTACTCTCGAATCTTCAATGTGCACTTCAAGCCTTTTCGTTTTCTTATGTTGAAGATCCATAATCTTCTTGCTGACTTAGCTCCGCGGTGATTGCAGGATCCGTCATATCAATGTCCCTCTATTTGTGCTTTCAGTTGCTGATTTGCCTCTTCAACATTCATTTTAGACATGATAAAAGTTATACATAATGACAAAATCATCGGAATCCACAAATACATGACATAAAGCATACTCAAACAGGATTCCGGTTGTACGGCAGACTCTTTAACAAAACCGCTGGCTTCCAGTAGCCATCCGCAAAGAGCAACTCCTATGCCACCTCCAATCTTGGTTCCAAAAGATGTACAGGAGTACATCGTTCCATCAATATGCTTGCGTTTTGTAAGATAGGTATATTCAGAGCAGCTTGCTACAACTGCCCCCATGTCTCCTTGCCAAGGCGCCATTCCCAGTGCGGCAATTGCAGTAAAGGCCAGCATCAAAGGCACACTTCCCATATAGCCGGCAAAAATCACACCAACACGACCTGCCGTACCTAATATATAGCCGGCAAAATTCATCCGATATAGACCATTCATCTTTTCAACCAGCATCGGTGTAATACACATGGCAATAATAACCGGAATATTAATTGCCCAAGAAAACACGGAATACAAATTCTCATTCTTAAGAATATAAATCATGTAATAAATACCCATATTCAGCATAGCAGAATAAATCTGCTGGCAAATAAAAGCCATGCAAATCATAAGATAATATTTATTGGAGAAAAGGAGTTTGGCAGCTTCGGTTAAACCGCATTTCTCTTCGATATGCTCTTTTCCTAGATTTAATTCTTCTTCTGACAGCTCCTTGATAGAGAAAACGGAAATTGTATTGACTACCAATCCTATAACGGCATATACAATGGCAACCGTTCTCCATGCGGCAGCAGCACCGCCAAGATATCGAACAAACTGAACAGTAACAGACTGGATGATTAAGCTTGTTGAAAACGCAAAAATGAAACGAAGTGAACCCATTTCCACACGTTCCTTACTATTTTTGGTGCAGAAGGTAACCAGAGAAGCATACGCAATGTTATTAGCAGTAAAAAACACCGCATTTAGGAGTGTATAGGCAAGGAAGAACTAAGCATATTGTGCCGTCGTTCCTAAGTTATCCGGAATGGCAAAATTGGCCACAAGAGTCACGGCACAGCCAATATATGCATAAAGCATCCACGGTCTTGCTTTCCCCAGTTTACTCTTTGTTTTATCAATCATCATTCCAAAAAACATGTCGCTTATGCCGTCAAATAATTTCGACACCATGATTAAAGTTCCTATGATACCGGGATTTAACCCTACTGTATTGGTAAGATATAGCATTACAAATGACGAAAGAAATGCATAAACTATATTTCCTGCCAAATCACCGGAACCATAACCAAGCTTGTTATACCACTTCAAATACTTTTTTTCGTCCATTAGATATGTCCTCCTTCGTCTTTTTGTATATACTATAGATAATCATCCGTTATAGAACAGCATATAGAAACAAGTGAAAAAAAACAATATCCTAAATTATTTTAAACATGCACAAAATAATATATTTAACAAAGGTATATTTACCAATTCTTCTTTTTTATCATTTTTGTTATAATATTTGGTAAAATCTCTGAATCAAGCGGTTCAGCAGGAACAAATCTTGCTATGTTTTTTCTAAAAAGCGCAAAACATACTCGAGATTGCAGTTTCTCTCCCTCGGAATGCAGAACAGTCGTTAGCAAAAACCTGTATTACCGCCTTTTTGATTTGCTGCTTACATTTTACGCAGACTACTTTACCCACTATTCTTACAACTATTAATTTTTTGAATTACCATAGATAACCCACATAGATTTCGTTTTTTAGCCGGTCCTTAAGGACCGGCATTTTTATTATATTGTAAAAATCCTACTGTTTAGAGGATAGAGCTTGCTACTCTTAGAAAGCCGGCTATAATCATAACACTTACAGGATTTATTTTTGTCTTTCTGAGAAGCAGTAGCGTAACGATAATACAGGACGGCAATATGCAACCTAGTGTGGCAACTATGGCTCCGTTTACAGCAATTGCTCCCGGGGAAGATTGCGCTATAGCTACTAAATCCAGCATTTCCTCTTCTTTAATCCAGTGATACGCATCCACAAATTTTTTTCATCAATGTAACAATGACATATCCTCCACCAAACGTAAACGTGCTTAAATATAATGTTGATATAAAGAGTTTCCATAGAACGAATTTTCTTTCTTTCACTTCCAAGTCTTCCCTTCCATGAATTAATAAAATAATGATGCGATTCAGCATTTTGAGAATCGCACCATTATTTTAAGAGTCTCTTTTAGAATT
>CALHIC010000368.1 GCA_938030845.1 uncultured Oribacterium sp.
TCTATTTCTTGTATGCCGGTTTCGGATAGGACTAGAACAGAGTAGGCTCCCGGGGCTTCTTCCTTCCTTGTTAGGAGGAGAGCCCTCGCACCTTGCTCCGGACACGCATGAGACATAAAGGCATTTCCTTCTTCTATTGAATCGGCACCTTGCTTTAAAACGCTTCCTCCGGAAAGAAAGCCTGTGCTATACACATAAGTATATGCTTTTTCCGGCTTGTATTTTTGTATAAGACTTAGCTTTAAAGCGGACATATCATTCCTCACTATTTTCGTTATCTGCCTCTATGTTGTGAGTAGGTTTTCAAAAATCAAATCCATCATGTTTAAATCATTGAATAAATCTTCCGGTCCTAATCCAATCTGCTCACCCGAGTATTTGGCTTTTCTCCATTCGAGTATTTGGCTTTTCTCCATTCGAGTATTTGGCTTTTTATCATCCTGCTATTGCACATTATTTTAATCGAGCATCTAACCACTAGTCAATCTGCTTCAAGCAAACCAACTCGAAAAATAAAGGTGGAATTCCATCTTTATTTTTCGAGTTTAATACCATTAAAAAAGTATCGTGGGCTTCACACGATACTTTTTATGAATCAGGTACAAAGCGTTCCCATTTCATACTTTTGCCGTAAACGGCATTTTTATGAAACGAGATTTCGCACTCTTTGCGAGCGATACTCGTTATGAATAAAACATTTTCTATTCCTCTCCCAATACCTTTTTCTGCCAGCTTCGTTTTCCGCAAACCGGGCATTTCATATATCTTGCCCGCCCCTTATGCATGGATAGAATGACCTTACCGTAGGAGGGCACATAGCGATGATGACAACACTCACATTCATAGAACCCTGCTTTCTGTTCAATGCCAACCGCGATGAAGCTGACCAGTAAAATCATCATAAGGGCAAAGGCGGAGAGTACCATTCTCAGCCAGAAAGGCATCTCAAGGAAGGATGCCAAAAGGATTAAGACTGAGCCGGAGAGCACTGCCGAGAATCCCATCCAGTATTCCAGCTTAAGAGCTCTCCTGTCCCTTTCCTCCACTTCTCGTCTCATTGCCAGAAGATTCTCTTCTAATTGTTTACTATAGAATTCTGCCATGATTCTTTCGCCCGACAGGAGTTCGTTTACGTTGATTTTCAGAAATCCACAAAGCTCCAGCATGATTCCGGAATCCGGCATAGACTTTCCGTTTTCCCATTTGGAGACCGCCCGGTCACTGATACCAAGCTTTTCCGCAAGTTCCGCCTGGGTCATTCCCTCTTCCTTTCTGCAAGCTGCTATAAATTTTCCGATTTTGATTTGATCCATATCGGACACCTCCTTTCACGGCATAAGCTTACAGGAAACCGCCGGAAATGACAGGAACCGGCAGTTGAGTTCTATTGATTCTACCACCAGGTGAGTTTGAATTCTTCTCTATATTCAGCTTCTTCTCTTATTAAGACTAATTCCACCGAAATGGCAAGTAATAAAAAACCGGCAAACTTCCTAACGAAGTCGCCGGCTCTTATAGCCATTACATGGATTTATAATGCAGTAAGGAAGGTTAATCCTCCTAAAATTACTCCCGCAGAGTTAGGAATAATGAGAATCCAGTCCTTTTTCGGTTCCTTAGTCCATCCGTAAATAACCCAAATCAGGCAAGAAATTGCTGCAAATAGCGGCTGAAAAGGTTGAGCTTTGTCTCCCTGCAAGTTTGCGAAAATCTGGGGAATGTAAGCAATAAAAACAAAAATACCGATAAACGCTCCAATAGAACCTACAAAAAGATTGATTTTTTGCTTGGACATCTGCTGACTCCTTTCCATATGTACTTGTCGTAAAGTTACTAAAAAATGTCAATTAGTTCCTTTTGTAACTGACGCCGTGCCAATTATAAGGGATTTTTGCTTTTTGTCAAATATTTTTTTATAGATTCTCTGCATCCAATACAAAAATCTCCTTTATTCAGGTAATCCCCAACTTACTCCATCTTTCCCTAACCCCTTGATATAGAGTGCCTTTTTTCTTTACAAAGGGCTTAATCCCCAGATGGAAAATTAAAAAATGAACTATGCTCTGAATAGGATAGTATTGCCTACGTTTTATTGCCATGATAAGGTTTTGCGATACATAATCAATCTGTCCTTTCCTCTTCCTTATCATTCCCTCAAGTTCGTTAAAGCCGGCTTGAATCCGAAGCTTTCCGCTCAGTCTTCCTCCGGAAAATAACACAAGATTCTTCAGAACTTTCAAAGTATCTTGACTACCATAATTTTCCCCGCTTGCCACCGCAATACAGTACTTTTTATGAAGCAGTTGTTCCATCACAAAATGTCCTCGATCTATAAAATCTTTCATTAATCCGGATACATTACTTGCATAAGTTGGAGAGCCCAAAACGATTCCGTCCGCCTCTTCAATTCTTTTGGAGAGTAGCTCTGCATCATCCTCTATACAGCAATGCCCTGTTCTATAGCAATAGTTACAGCCGGTACAATGGGACATTTTCATTTCCCCCAGATTGTAAAATAGCACTTCTATACCTGCTCCCCGAAGATTTTCTTCAATCCTATGAAGCACTGCTGCCGTCACTCCATTTTTTCTCGAACTCCCATTGATGATTAAAACCTGCATTTTCTCCTCCAAAACTACTCACTTGTGTATCTTGCAAGGGCATGGTACTGTAGCATCAAAGGAAAGTAAATCATTTCAAAAAAGATACACAATCTTTGCTTTCTGTGTATTTTAGGAGAGTATGCTATGAAGAAAAGCCAAAATCCATCCGCTGTACGGTCAAGGCAGGAAATTTCCACAGCTTTACTCAAGCTAATGCAAGAGTATCCCTATGCAGAAATCTCCGTAAAGCAGATTATTATGGAAACAAGCCTGGTACGGAAAACCTTTTACCTGAACTTTCGTTCCAAGGACGATGTACTGGAGTCCATTCTGAACGAATTAATCGGGGAATATACCGAGGCACTTTCCAAGGAAAATGTTGATCCGCTCACTGTTATTTTCTCCTTCTGCGATAAAAATAAAGCCTTTCTTTCCTTACTGCACAAAAATAAAATGCTGTATTTCCTCCTGATTCGCCTAAATGAATTTCTTCCGGAGTACAGTAAAACAGAGGATATGAGTAGCAATCCCTTTGCAAAGCTTATAGGAGAACTGGAGCCGGACTACCTCATTGCCTTTAATGTGGGAGCTATCTGGAATGTGCTTTTCAAATGGATTGACCGGGGAATGGTGGATTCTTTGGACAGCATTCAAGAGACATTGAAAAAATATTTGAAGCGGATAAGTGCTTAGGGATTCCTAAGGAAATCTATTATTTTAACACTTTTTTTCGACTATTAGTCGGTAAATTATCCAAAAATGTACCTAATGGGAAAATAAAAAAAGCACCTGCAAAAATGCAAGTGCCTGCCTTATCAAATACTCTTTTACTTTATATTTCTTTAGAAGCCTTTCTTTAGAAGCCTGCTTTACAAAACTTATGAAAGGCTGAGACTTCTTCACCGGACTGCGTTACCGCCACACAATACTTCGCTCCCCTATTAATGCCGGGCGAATAGGTAATCGGCTCAAGCTGATACATTTTTCCTTCCTTCGCTACCGAACAAAACCCTGTCCAGGAAGCGGCGACTTGTCCGCCATTTTCCTTGTTGAAGACCTCTGCTTCTCCGTGCTCCGTCAAATCCGGACTGACCTGAATCACAACAACTTCTCCGGGTTTGTAACCTACAATGAAATTGCTGTGGACAGTGATGCTAGCCACAACTACATCGTTGTAGTTCTCCAAGTGACAATAAATTAATTTGTAGTCGTCTCCGCCTTCTACCAGCGAATTAAAGATTTCCCGCATCCTTGCTTTGTTTTTCCGATTGTCCTCATCGGAAGCTCCTGTAGCTAATTTCTTCACGATGTCTAAGAGTCCCATAGTTTTCCTCCTAAAATCCCCCCCTCATTTTAACGGCAAGGCCGGAAGCTAAAAGAGGGAAGTTTTTCTTTAATAAACCTAAAATTCATTATAATTTCACTAGGCTGAATGTCAATATGGCTATCAAGGATGCAAAACTACAGATTTCAAGATTGCAAAACAGCTACGTACGGATATTTATGTTCAAAATTCTCTAATGTCCTTGGCTAGGCTAAATGGAATCATTTCTCCCGCCTTCGTTTTCGTATATGCCGTTTCCCCATGCATATACTCTATAATATCCTTCGCCTTGTAATCTTTGAACTTCTTTATCACATCGTCCAAGATTCTCCTTTCCTCATCTGTAAGAACAGCATAATCCATTCCTTTACTCGGATATATATGAAGCATCAAATCGTAATTATTACTTTCTTCCTCTCGAATGTTTAAATTCTCCAAGTTCATCAAACTATAATGGCCAACAGGCAATGCTCCCATTGGTTCATGACGGTATACCATACCCGTCATGGCAATACCGCGTCGTTTAAAGGACAATGCATCCCCATACCAAAGCATTTTCATTAGTTTAACTTTGAATAGATTGGATACACTTTCAGCAATATACGAAATCATCGCCTCAATTTTATCAATATTCAGCAAGGTGAAACCATTAAAATCTGTTGCTGCATCAAACTTCGCATACTCCGCTTCCAAAGCCTGCCTTGTCAAATACTCTTTTCCATAGGAATCTAATTTTCCCACAATTTTAGAACGCACGAGTCTTCTTTTGGTCTCAGAAAACTTATCTGCATTCTTCTTTAGAAGTTCTAGTGCAACAAGAGGATTATCTTTTATCATACGCAACATAGTATCATAAGCCTCATCTTGAATAGCCTTACTTTCATATCGTGAAATCGTTGCTTCCCCCCATCCAAGTAGACGAGCTAAATCCACCTGTGAAAGACCATAGCTTTCGCGAATTCCCACAATTTCTTCAGAAGTCAATAAGCCGTGTAAAACGCGATAAGCATTCCTTGCATTAAGCAGGTTCTCATTTGCCATTGCTCCGGTCTCAAATTCCCTCTCTTCTTCATCAGCGTTTATGCAGTAAAAAAAGTGCTCTTCATAATCTACCTTATCCCCTTTTATCGTAATGCTTGCCAGACGCTTTCTTTCCTCTACATCATGCTTCTTATCGCATAGTGGACAATCCATATGCACTTTTCTGATAACTTTACTTGCTTCCATCGTTCACCTCCGCTTTCCCATCCACTATGCATAAGGAAATTTCATCTTCTCTTTTGCATAGTGGAATGACACACATAAAATGTGTTTTCTCAGATTTTCTTTCTTTTTTATCTTTAACTTCACATATACAAGCCTTCTGTTAATATCTTTCCCAAAAACGAATAGTAACGGAGGGTTTAAATCATCCTTATCAATCTTGGTTTCTGAATATTCTGCCACGGTCAACTCTTTAAGCCGATTCACAACATCCTCAGAATTGTAATCTAAATCAAGCAATGTGTAAGGTGTTGAATACTCTTCTTCATCTACCTTCTTTTTCTTAATTAGTATTAAGTCATGGTCTATATCAAAATCATTTCCCTTTACAAATGCTTTCAGTTCCTCAAGGAAAGCAACCACTTCCTGTCTTTTCGATATTCTACTGAGAAAAATAACGATCACCTCCCTTAAAGATTTTACTATCAATTGATAGTGTATATCTTATTGAGTTGCATGTCAAGAAAACTATTCCTAATTAAGTGTCCATTTTCTGTCCTAGTTCTTCTTATAGCTTCCGGAATAAATCATAATTTGCGCTACGATACAGAATAGTATTACTCCTAAGATATATTCCAGCATTTTATTCATATCCAAATACCCATTAAACAATTTGGCTTGAAAGGTAAAGTATTCTTTCAGACTAAGAACGAACATTCCCTGATCCACTCCTTGAAGTCTTGTATTGATATGCTCCAAGAGTCCGTTAAGCAGTATATTTCTCAGCATAATCGTTATTTGACTCGCAGGAAATAGGTTGCACACGGTTTGTACTTCATCGGAAAATTGTGAAATCGGAATATAGGCTCCAATCACAAAGCCCGAAGCTGCTGATAGTATTCCAAAGAAAGCTTCGCAAGCACTGACGGTCTTGAAAAACAAAACGATAATCATAAATATTGCGCTTGCAGAAATAGAGCCAAGGGCAACAACAATAAAAGCTTTTACAAGCTGAATCCCATTAAGGTGAGTATCCCCTTGCAAGCTAATCCCAACAAGACCGATAGCCAGAATGAATCCGGTCAAAAGGGTAGAGGAAAGCACTGCCGATACAAAATAAGCAAAGATAATCTGCCCTCTTTTTAGTGGTGTTGCCAGAATATCATAATCCACTTTATTCGCTCTATCTTTTACGACTACAGTAATACAACTAAAAGGAACTGAAATCATTGCGGAGCCTAAAATGCCACTCAGTAAAAAAAGATTTGCAAACATATCGATATCCTTTTGGGGAACCATAGAAGCCAGTCCCGGATACTGCTCCATCGCACTTTGTATCGCACTAACAAAGGTGCCTTTCAGGAATAATAAATACAGTACAAGCACAATAATGGATGTCAGTAGAGAGAATAGAATGCTCTGCCAATCCTTGAAAAACAGCAATACGTTTCTCTTGATAAATCCCAAAATTCCCCTCATCTTATACCTCCAGCTTTCTTCCTGTTAAATGTAGGAATACGTCATCCATACTGCCTTTTACAATTTCATAATCTCTGATTTTATTTCGATTTGTATAGAGGAACTCACTGAGATGGAACCCCTCTTTTGATTCCAATGGCACAATGTAGTGATCCGCTTCATAAGAATGCTCTATGCCTTTCAGCACAGCTTCATTGTCACTACATTTCTCTGCATACCAAATCAGTTTTGTATTCGTGTATTTCCTTTTTAAAGCCGCCGGTGTATCCTCTGCTACAATTCGTCCCTTATCCAGGATTACAACTCTGTCTGCATCTCTTACTTCTTCCATATAATGTGTTGTAAGAAATATTGTCATTTGTTTTTCTTTCCGAAGATAATCGATATACTCCCACACCAACTTTCTGGACATGGGGTCCAGCCCGGTTGTGGGCTCATCCAAAAAGAGAATCTTCGGATTATGTAAAAGCGCTCTGATAATATCCACTCTTCTTCGCTGTCCTCCGGATAATTTCTCATATTTTCTATTCCAGATGCTTTCCAATTCGAAGGCCTGCATTAAAGGGTACAAGCGATCCAAGATTTCTTCTTTGTGCATTCCGTAATAGGAAGCTCTCGTTAAAAGATTTTCTTTTACCGTCAATACTCCGTCCAGAACCGAGTTCTGAAAAACAATGCCTATTTTCTCTCGAATCTTATCATCCTCTTCTCCAAGCTTGTGGGAAAAGACTTCTACCTCTCCCTCTGTCTTTTCAAAAATGGTACAGAGGATATTGATGGTTGTGGATTTCCCTGCACCATTCTCCCCGAGAAATGCAAAAAACTCCCCCTCTTTCACGGAAAAGGAAATATGATCCACCGCAGTCGTTTTATCATAGTTTTTACTTAAGTTCTTTACTGTGATTGCATTCATCCGATTCGCTCCTTCTTGGCGCCACTATAGTTCTTTCTGTAAGTCTATCCTATAGTTCGTCTTATCATTCAGTCCTATAGCCCCTCGCGGTTCCAATTTGTCCTGTGGTTCCATCTTGTGGTTCTGTCCTGTAATTTTTCCCACAATTCTGCCCTGTTGTCTTAACTTGTTATTCTGCCTCACCGGTTTTGACATAAATCAGCTTATCAACTTGTAAGCATAAAAAAAGTGCCACCCTACCAAGCTGCATTTACAGCCTACTGAGTTGCACTTTTTCCATGAAAGGCTTTATTTTCATGAAACGCTTTATTTCTTATTCCGAATCTTGCAGATCTTTAATAGCTCCATTGATTTTAATCTCATCTACCTTTGCCATCCATGCTGTTGCACACCAGACAAAGAGATAAATGAGGCTGTACATAAGACAAATGATGCGTAAGTTGATGATTTGTCCGAACCAATGAAAAAGGCTTGCACACAAAACCACGATTCCGAGAACCGAGACAAAGTGGATTCCGATTCTGATCCGGACTTCGCTTTTCTTCAAACTATCCATATCCAAAAGAAAATATGTCGGTAAGGAGGATAAAAATGCCGTGAGGCAAATAGAAAGAGGGTCACTCCATTGCAAACTTAGGGTCTGTACTCCTGATACAAAGTGCTGAATAAACATCAGAATTCCAATTCCAAAAAGAATGGCTGTTGAAATCATTAAAGTCTGACTAAAAATAGTTTTTACTTTTTGCATATCATAGTCCCAGCCTTTCTTTCAGTTCTTTCACATACGTTCTTGCAATGATGACACGCTCTCCATTCAAAAGTTCTGCCGTCATTCTTCCGTTAAGTTCTGCTCGCACTGACTTTATTTTCCTCATATTGATAATCATTGCCTTTGCCGCTCTGAAGAAATTCCGGCTTAGCGTATTTTCCAGTTCATATAATCTATATTGGACTTCCAAACAATTATCCTTTGTATAAACAAAGGTTCGTTTATCCACGGATTCTATATAATAGATTTTATCAATGGGACAGAGAAGCGTTTCCCCATTAGAGCGGGCCGTGATAGCAGGGTCACTGTTTTCAAGAGCATTTACGGCAGTTTGAATACTCTCCGTCACTTTGACAACACGGAGCAGCGCTTGCTCTTCTTCATAGGAATTTACTTTTTGAATATCTACCTTCACTATGTCACCACCTAATGATTCTACTTTCTCCCATTTTAGATTTTAGGTACTTGTACCACTTTTCTAAAATGGAACATATTCTTTTCCTTTACGGTCCAATCATTTCTTTTCTGATTTCTTTCGGAAAACGTCGTATTACGAAAGATACAAAGAGTACGGTTTCCAAAACAATCGTCAGGGTACAAAGGACTGTAATCACCGGAACATTGGACTGGAATATGAAGGAACTGCCAAGGCCTAATAGATAAACAAGCACAAAAGGAATCATCAGTTTTTTATCCAATTTGTGGCTCTTTTTATTTAAATGCGCATTGTTAAACACACCAAGATAAAAGAGGAATAATCCTAAAAACATCATAATCACTCGGGCAATGCCCATGGCATCATTAGCATAATCCAGGTCAATCGTACAAAGATTTAAACCGAACCACACAAAATAATGATTGTAAATCAGTCCTGCCCCGCTTTGACAAGGAAGATTCTCCTCAATGGCATGGTCAAATTCCGTGATGTAAAACAAAAATAAAGCTACTACCTGAAGCATTATAATAACGGAGTAAAACGAAAATTTCTCTATTTCGAAGAAATCCGCTGCGGCTATCAGCATTTCCCCAAGGGTAATAATAGTAAGGAGTGTTAATCTTTCTATAAGGTGTGGCATATTAATGGGTACTCTAGCCATATCTTTTCGAAAGAAAATAGCACCCAGTATGATTACAATAAAGCCAAAACCGGTTAATAAGATGCGTCCGATTCCTGACAAAAACAAGCTGACTATAATACTAATCATGCCCACAAAAAGAAGCTGAAAAAAATCCCGAATCAGTTTTCGATCCTTTTCACTATTCTTGTTTTGCATATAAGCGTAGATATATTGCAGAAATTGTATGACAACAATCCATAGAAGCGCCAGTGTAAAGGCTGTCCAGCTTTCCTCCATATCGGAACTGACATTTGCCGCCATAAAGACTAAAGCCGGCATTTGGAAAACCGTCATAATGATGATATGCAAAAGATTATGTTTTCCATAGCGGTTCATATACACGGTCTGCACATTCCATACGCTGATGAAACAAACAAAAACAACAGTATAAATGATAATCTCTTTTAAACTAAAGATTCCCTCATTCAGACTTTCTAAGACATGGGTAATCTTGGAAATTCCGAAGACAAAAACCAAATCATAAAACAGCTCGGTAAGATTAACTTTCTTCGCTTCTTCTATTATTTTCTCTCCCATACCACCCTCACGTTTCCTTACTTTTGCTTTCTTCTTTTATAAACAGCTTTTTTCTCGTAGAAACTTACATTTCGGAAAAAAGCAGATGTATTATATCATGCTTTATTTTCCTTTTTCATCCTTTTTATTCATCAGATGAGGCATCTATCAAGGTTCAAAAAATGCTATAATAAAAAGCAAAAGCGGGGGAGGTTTCTAAATATGCACGAATTAAGCACACTAATCAAAAAAGATATGGTTCCGGCACTGGGCGTAACAGAACCCGGGGCCATTTCCTTCTGTGTCGCAAAAGCAAAGTCCTACGCAAAGGGCGAGCTGCTTCACTTAAATGTCGCTATGAATAGCGGCATGTATAAAAATGCCTTCACCTGCGGTATTCCCAATTCCAAAGAAGTGGGAAATGTTTTTGCTGCTGCCCTTGGATATGTTGCCGGGAATCCTGATAAGGGCCTGGAGTCTCTGGCAAATGTTACGCCTGCCGACAATGTCAGTGCGCAAAGGCTTATTGATGAGGGGAAAATTACCGTGGCACTTAGCGGAATTTCCAGCCGTATTTTTATGGAAGCAACTTTGGAAACAACAGAAAGCAAGGTTCTTCTTACGATTCGTGACACACATACCAATATCACGAAGATTGTAGTCAATGGGGAGACAGTGCTGGAGACTGATGATAAAGATGAGGCGATAGATAGGCCGGAGGCCGGCATTACAGAATCGGACAAGACAGAAGAAGGATGTGGCATTACAGAATCGGACAAGACAGAAGAAGGATGTGGCATTACAGAATCGGACA
>CALHIC010000369.1 GCA_938030845.1 uncultured Oribacterium sp.
CTTACCAGACCCTTTTCCGAAAGCAACTTTAAAAAATTCAACAAATAAGGCTGCAGTTCCGTTGCAAAGGCTTGATCCAAAAGAGATAATCTCTCCTTCTTGGGAATGGAAGGCTCTGCCAGAAGAGAATAATACTCCGGATTTTCCTCCAGAAGTGTTTTCACACAGCTCATCTCTTCTAAAATTTCTTTTTCCAGATGCTCTTCCTTGGCTAAGTCGTAAAGACTTTTCCCGTACAAGCTGGATGCCTTATTCATGATGCCTCCTCTACATTTTGTAAGAACTCATCAATTAAAGCTTTATGCTCATCTTCGTGGATTTCCTTCTCCACAACTTTTCCTGCAATATCCATAGCAATGCTTCCGATTTCATCCTTTACCTCATTCAAGGCTTTCTTTCTCTCTAAACGGATATCCTCTTCTGCCTTTGCCTTAATAGAGCTTGCATGCTGTTCCGCCTCTTTAATCAATTCCTCGGCACGGAGGTTGGCATCCTTCTTCGCATCCTCGATGATGCGGTTTGCCTCACCTCTAGCATCAGACATACTGGTCTCATATTCTGTCTTAACAGCCTCAGCTGCTTCTTTTGCTTTCTTTGCCTCTTGTATATCCTTATCTGCCGCTTCCTGTCTCTTCTTTAAAACCTCGTTAATGGGCTTAAAAAGAAAACGCTTAATGAGATATACCTGAATAAAAAGGTTCAAAATCTGGGCAATGAAGGTCCATGGAATGATGGTTACCAACTGTTGCGATTCCATACTTTTCTCCTTTCTTCGCTTTGCTTCGTACTTGTTCTTACTTTAAGAAATTCATGAACATACCGGGAGCAACGAAGATCAGAAGAAGACCGGTTACGAATCCGTAAATACCGGTTGTCTCGGCAATCGCACAACCTAATAACATGGTAGAAGTAACATCACCCTTACACTCAGGCTGTCTTCCGATAGCTTCCAAAGCCTTTGCTACAGCGTTACCTTCTCCAATACCGGGTCCGATACCTGCGATTAATGCAGCACCTGCACCGATTCCACATCCTGCTAATGCAATACCTCTTGCTAAAAACTGAAATTCACTCATTTTCTTGTCCTCCTAAATAAAATTGTTTATCCTTCTGCTGCGTTGGCGATATACATGATCGTCAACATGGTAAAAATAAATGCCTGCATGGCACTGGAAAACCAGTCAAAATAAAATCCTACGATAGCGGGCAGACCCACTGCAAAAATAGGAATATTTGATAGAAAATCTCCTACAACACCGGGGATTAAGCCAAAGATTGCGGAAGAGGCAATGGCCAGTGATGCATAAATCAAACCACTGATTACCACTCCGGACAAAATGTTTCCGAAATGACGACATGCCATACTAATGGGGGTAGCCACATCCGAAAGGATGTTAAA
>CALHIC010000370.1 GCA_938030845.1 uncultured Oribacterium sp.
GAAGAACGTTTTCGGAGAGCGGAAACAAGACTTTTACAGGAAGTGCTGACGGAGGAAAATAAACTGTCGCAAGACTTGCAGGAAGCTTTTCCTGCAGACTCTCCGATAAGAGAGGAAGAGAAAATTCTCTATGAGGGCCGGGCGGAAATGATTTTATCTCCGGGAGGAGGAATTGTACTTCGGGAGGAAAACCGAAAGCTTCTTAAGGAGTATTGCTTTACCGTTTACCTGCAGCTATCGCCCAAGGCGGTACTGGAAAGACTGGAAAAGGAAGCGGAGAATCGACCGGTATTACAAAACAAGCTGGATCTTCATTCTATAGAAAAGATTATGGAAGAGCGGGAGAACCGCTATCAAGCCTGTGCCGATGCGGTGCTTTCCGTGGAAGGAAAGACTGTGGAGCAGTGTCAGGAGGAAGTACTGAAGCTATTAAGGGAAGAAGGCCTTTTCTACTTTCCTGAATTCTGTCAAAAAACGAAGGAAATCTAAAGGAAGAAGAAAGAAAATAAAAGATTTTAATCTTCTAGGGAAATGCTGGGATTCCACGAGGAAATATGCTATTCTTGCAAAGAATTATCATTTTTAACAAAAGGAGAGATTATGAAACGGAAAAATTTAGTTCTTGCTTTGGCGATTTTAAGCAGCTTGGCTCTTGCGGCTTGCGGCAATAGCGGAAAGACAGAAACCAAGGCTTCTGTAGAGACAGAGGCAACAACAGAGAAGGCTACAGAAAAGGCTGCGGAGAAGGCATCCGAGAAAGCAAGTGAAGCGGCGGGAGAGCAGAAGGCAAGCAATTTTTCCGTATCCGATAAGAGTTTGGAATTTACCGCAGAGAATTTAGCTTTGGAGTCTGTGGACAGCTCTATCTTCGGGGAGAAGGATTTAACCGTTCTGAATGTATGGGGAACCTTCTGCGGACCTTGTATTCAGGAGATGCCGGAGCTTGGAGAGTGGCAGAGAAGTCTTCCGGACAATGTACAGATTATCGGCTTGGTGGCTGATGTGGCCGGAAAAGAGGATGCAGATCATATTGAGCTGGCAAATACCATCTTGGATAAGACCAATGCGCACTTTACCAATATTATCCCCAACAATGATTTTGCGGACTTACTTTCCGGTGTAGTTGGTGTGCCAACCACTTTCTTCATTAATAAGGAAGGAAAGATTGTAGGAAAGCCCATTGTGGGAGCCCAGGTTCCTAAGTATAAGGCATTTGTGGAGGAGTATTTAAAAACTCTGGCTTCCTAAATAGAGAACTTTTCACAAATCTCATAGGAGAATTTTTTGCAAATCCTCGCAGTCATTTTCATAGAAAAATTCATAGAAAAATTTTTCCTTTAGAAAGATTTTATTATTGACAAAGGGCTTTGTATTTAGTAATATGAACAGGTCGCAAAAAATGCGACAGGGGGTCTTAGCTCAGCTGGGAGAGCATCTGCCTTACAA
>CALHIC010000371.1 GCA_938030845.1 uncultured Oribacterium sp.
AGCGGATTCAGAATTTTTCCCACATAGGTCAGGATTTTCCCCGGACGAAGGGAGAAATACAGTGCCGCCAAAAAGAAAAGGAAGGTGAAAATCAGCAGCCCTAGCCTCTGATAGGCTTCTCCGATAAAGGGATAAAGCCCCACCTGAAAGGAAACCGATGCGGTTCTGGGAATGGCAAACAGGGGGCCGATACAAAGATACAGAAGACAGGAAAAAAAGGTGGAAAAGTTTTTTCCACCTTTAGAAGCCAATTCTGCCATACTGGCTGATTCCGTGCGGGCCATGGCTATAATCGCCAAAAGGGGAAGACCCACTCCGGTAATACAAAAGCCCAGAGTGGCTAAACCAACCGTATTTCCGGCCTTCTGTCCAAGAGATACCGGGAAAATCAAATTGCCGGCCCCGAACAACATGCCGAAGAGAAGGGAGGCAATGAATAAGAGCTCACGCCCGCTTACATTTTTCTTCATAGGATAAAAACTCGCTTTCACAAAAACTGTTTTGCAGTATATCCTACTTTTCCCTTCTCTTCCACATATCAATATTCTTTTCAGATAAAGTTTAGGAATTCACTAATGCAAAGGAGCGTCACAAGCTCGGCTTATGACACTCCTTTTTCATTTTAAAGTATTTTTGTTTACGGTGGAAGCGAAACTGCTTATAGGACATAGAAAGCTCTATAAGCCGAAGCCGCCCTTGCCGTTGTTCTTATTATTTCTGGCGATGGGCAGGGCAGAAGCCAGACTGCTTAAGTTTCTGGTCTGGATATATACCTTTCCTTCCCCAATAAAACGGTTGACCAGGCCTTCTCCTGTGGTGAATCCGAAGGTTCCGGAGGCTACGGAAATATGGTAGTCCAGACTTTTATCCCAAGCCACCACATGGTCATTGTCGATGGTTAAGGGGCTGTCGGAATGTACCTCCAGCTCCAAAAGGTCTCCAAAGGCATTGACAAACAGATCTCCTTGTCCCTGGCTTTCCATGACGAAAAGTCCACCGGTGCCGCCGAAGAACGCCTTTCCCAAGTCCTGCATTTTCATGGCATAGCTCACCGTAGAATCCCCAGCCAAAAAGGCTCCGGTATTCAGGCGGTACTGTCTCTCTCCAATCTCTAAACGAACAATCTTTCCGGGAATGGAAGGTGCCACACCGATTCTACCGCCATTGGCTACACCGATAGC
>CALHIC010000372.1 GCA_938030845.1 uncultured Oribacterium sp.
TGAGGGACCGGGAAGAACTGCAACTACGGTAGAAAACGGCTGGGTACAAGGAGTGCCAGGACAATGGAAATATATGGAGAACGGAAAAGCGAGTACGGGCTGGAAATTGGTGAACGACGTTTGGTATTTTATGGATGAACAAGGAATCATGAAGACCGGTTGGCTCTTAAATAACAATGTCTGGTATTATCTTAAGGACTCCGGGGCTATGGCTACGAATTGGCAGTATATTAACGGAAAATGGTACTGGTTAAGCCAAGACGGTGCGATGCGTACAGGATGGAAATACATCAACAATGTATGGTATTATATGGAGGATTCCGGCGCGATGGTAGCGGATACCACGAGAAACATTAACGGAGTGGACTATCGTTTTGATGCCTCCGGTGCCTGGCTTCCTTAAGATAATACAATACCCTACTATCGCCGATGAAGATAAGGGAAAGTAAGGCTTCTCTTAAGGAAATAAGACGCTTGGAGAAAGGGTGTATCATCCGAAAAGGAATTAAGATGCTGAAAGAAAAAGCGTTAAATCCGAAAGAGAATGAAAAATAAGAAAGAGGAGAATACTATGCTAAAGAAAAAAGAAAGCATTTTCAAAACAGCAGGAAAGAAGGCTCTGGTTTTGGGGCTGGCAATATGTGCTCTATGGAGCATTCCTGCATTTGCAGAGGATAAGCCGGTAAGTCGTGTGCAGATCGACATCAGCCCCAGTGAAGATTTGGATCTGGAGTCAGGTAAGACCTATGCCAAGCCGGAGGCTGTGGCTATGGACAGCGGCTACGAGGTTTCCGGATTTTCCATTGACGGAAAGAATCAGGGCTCTCCCAAGAAGCCCTATACCTATACCATTTCCGTGAAGGCGGAGGGGGGAAATGTCTTTGATGACAATACCGTGGTGGAGGTTCGAGGCGCTTATGAAATGGCGGTAACCGAGAAGTCCAAGACAAGCATTAAGCTTAAGGCAAATGCCTATCCCTTCACCATTTTGAAGGAGCCGACAAACTTTACCCAGGACGGAACTCTGATTCGCTGGGGAAAAGTGGATTACGCTTCCGGCTATGATGTAGTGATTTACTACACCACCAAAAACGGAGACGACAAGGTAGCGAAGAAGTCCGTGAACGGTACCAGCATTAACGTGAAGTCCTATTCCGAGAACGGAAAGGAATTTGACCATATCGCCGTAAGAGCCAAGTATGACAAGAAGGACGATTTGGCTCAGTATATTGCGGATTCTCAGTATGTGGAGCCCTCCGGAGATGTGGACGGAGAGTATTCCGATGACGGCTACATTTTCAACCTGATTACCCTGAAAGCAAAGGGCATCAGCAAGGGAAGCTTCAAGGAATACAGTGCCAAGAAAAAGAAGAAGACTGCGGCAGAGAAGGCTCAGGACAATAAGAAGAGGCCTTCCAATGATTACTATGGAAATAACGAGGACAGCAGTAATACTTCCGGCGGCCCCTCCGGTGCGGTTTTAGGCTGGAGACAGAACGGAGAAGACTGGTATTTTGAGGAGAACGGTCAGCTTTCCAAGGGCTGGAAGCAGATTAAAGACCAGTGGTATTTCTTCGATGAGGATGGAAAAATGCTTACCGGTTGGAGAAAGATTGGTGAGCAATGGTATTATCTGGATCAAAATGCAGCAAGTGCCGGTGCGATGCTTAGCGGATGGGCATTTTTAAACAATCAGTGGTACTACTTGGAGCCAAAGGCCGAGGGACAGGGAAAGATGCTCACCGGGTGGCAGGAAATCAACGGACAGTGGTACTATTTCCAGCCGGAGAACGGTGCTATGCTCAGCGGATGGCAGAATATCGGAGATAAGTGGTATTTCCTGAATGTGAATAAGGAAGGGGTTCCCGCAGGCGCTATGCTGAAGGATACCGTACAGGATGGCTACACCATCAACGGGGAAGGTGTTCGGCAGTAAGCGGAAGTTAGAAGAGAATTGTAACAAAAGCAGATTTTTCTCTGTCTTTATACAAAGAAGCAGGTCTTCCTGTTTTCTGCTTGACAATAGAATTTGAAATTCCTCCAGCAAGGAAGCGAAATTTTTTCGTCGAGGAAGCTACTTGTAGAAGCAGGGCAGGATGGGATATAAAAGTAGTTTGTATCATAAAGGAGTTAAAATGAAGAAAAAAGCTTTAGCGATGGCGTTATTATTAAGTGGAACTTTGGCTTTCCACGGACAGGCTTTTGCGGATGAGTACAGTAACGGAACCATTCAGGGAGAAGCGCTTCCCAACGTGGTTCATGGCGTAAATCAGCAGGCTTCCGGAACCCCCAAGGCACCCTGGCAGGATGCGAGCTTAACCCAGGCGGCTAACAACAGCTCTACAGTTAGCAACAGTACTGCAAGTAACGGTACAGCAAGCACTAGCGCTGCTAATGCAGGAAGCTCCTCCGAGAGCAGTACCCAGGGCGTTACTACAAGCAATGCTCCTTTAAATGTGCAAAACGGTAGCACTACCCCAACTTATACCGACAGTACCATCGGTTTGGGCGGCGCCAGCATTACCATGATTAAGGGAGAGCAAAGCGGACAGCAGATTTCCATTGTAATTGAGAGCAATGACGGCAGCTTAATCGTAGTGGACGGTGGTTTAAAGACCAATGCTCCCTACCTTGCGAAATACATTAAGGACAGGGGGGGAAAGGTAGCAGCTTGGCTCCTTACCCATCCTCATGAAGACCATGTAGGTGCCCTTGCGGTAATCCTTGAGCAGCAGAAGAAGGAAGGTCATCCGGATTATTACAACATTGACCCGGGACAGATTTACTACGGCTTTGCGCCATTGGCCTTCTATGAGCAGTATGAGCCGGCTCACCGTATCCCCATGATGAAGGAAATTATGGAAGACCTGGCCCAGTATGACAGTGCAAAGCGCCATGAAAGCTCCCCTGCAGGAACCAGCTTCACCTATGGCAATGTGGCGGTAGAGGTTTTGAATACCCCTTATTCCATTCCTATCGACTCAGGAAACAACAGCTCCGTTTGCTATATGATTACCATTAACGGCAAGAAGCTTTTGATTACCGGAGACCTTCCCTATGAAGCGGCAGGAAAGTTGATGGAAGAAAGAGGTGCCGATAAGCTTAAGGCGGATATCGTGCAGATGGCTCATCACGGACAGCACGGCGGATCCTTTGCCTTCTATAGTGCGGTACATCCCAGATATGCTTTATGGCCCAGCTCTCAGGAACTTTGGAACAAACGTAAGGATGCCTTCACTGAAGACCAGGAAAGCTATACCGTGGCTTTGACCAAATTCTGGATGAATAAGCTGGGTGTGGAGAAGAACTTCGTTATGGCGGATGGAAACTGGGTACTGAAGTAAGGTGGAAAAGCCCTGTGCCCATAAAGAAAAAATGCTGTATCCTACAGAAATAGTTATGTACCGTTGAAGAGAAAAAGCCTCGTATCCTTAGAGAAGACTTGCTTTTTTACCCAAGAATCTTTATACTTAAGAGAAAGTTTTTGGGGAAAGGATAAAAATATGGAACAGTGGAATGTAGAAGCTTTCAGAGATAGAGCTAAGAAGTTCACAGAAGATGCAAGAGCATTAAGCAATGATTTTCAATATGCCATTGGCTTAAGAGAGAAGCAGAAAGAAGGAGAAGATATGAAGAAAAAGATTTGTACCGTACTGGCCATCATCGGTGGAATCATCGCTTTTTGCGGATTGGCTTACGGCGTATATCGTTTGCTTGCTCCGGATTATCTGGAGGATTACGAAGACTACGATGATTTAGAGGATGAAGATTATCTGGAAGAGGAATAATCTTATTGCATAGTGCTTTGAGCGAAAGAAAAAAGAGGCAGTAGCCTCTTTTTTTATGGGGGAAGAGTAGAGGAATTTTCCTTTAAAAAAGGGTCAAAAGAAAGAGGTCAGGAGATATGGCAAAAGAAAATACAAATAGTAAAATAGAGGAGGCTGTGCAGCAGCAGGAAAAACACTGGTGCCAAAATCAGGATCGTTGCGGCGGCTGCTTTTATCAGGAAATCCCCTATGAGGAAGAGGTGGCGAAAAAGGAGCAGGAGATTCGAGACTTATTTGATCCGGTGATTCAGGGAGAATATCTTTTTGAGGGTATCATTTCCTCTCCAAAGAAGGAGGCCTATCGGAATAAGATGGAATTTTCCTTCGGAGACCAGGAAAAGGATGGTCCTCTTTGCTTGGGACTTCACCAAAAAAGAAGCTTTTTCAACATTTTAAATACGGAAGACTGTCGCCTGCCTCACCCGGATATGGGAGAGATTTTACTGGCTACAAGACTGTATTTTCAGGAGCAGGGACTTGGCTATTATCACAAAAAGCGCCATGAGGGATACCTTCGGCATCTCTTAATCAGAAGGGCGGAGAAGACGGGAGAGATTTTACTCTCTCTGGTGCATAGTACCCAGCTTCCTAGGGAAGAGGAAGAGAGGATTTTAAGCGGCTGGAGAGATAGGCTTCTGTCCCTGGAAAAGGAAGGAAAGCTGGAAGGAAGCTATGCGGGCATTTTGCATACGAAAAATGACAGCTTGGCGGATGCAGTCATTAACGACGGAACAGAGGCGCTCTACGGAAAAGACTATTTTTACGAGGAGCTACTTGGTTTAAACTTTAAAATTACTCCATTTTCCTTCTTCCAAACCAATACTCTGGGTGCAGAAAAGCTCTATGCCAAGGTGCAGGAGTACTCCAGCTTTTCCGAAAATGCAGAGGAGAAGCCTGTGATTTACGACCTTTATTCCGGAACCGGCACCATTACCCAGCTGATGAGTAAGGTGGCAAAGCAGGCAATCGGGGTGGAAATCGTGGAAGAGGCAGTGGAAGCCGCCAAGGAAAATGCAAAGGAAAATCAGGTGGAGAACTGTATCTTCTATGCCGGAGATGTGCTGAAGGTGCTGGAGGCAGGGCAGGGGGAAACAGAGCTTTCCTATCCGGACTTTATTATTGTGGATCCTCCAAGAGACGGAATGCATAAGAAGGCCTTGGAAAAAATCATTTCCTACGGGGTGAAGCGACTGGTCTATGTGGCTTGTAAGCCAAAGAGCCTGGCAAGAGACTTGGAAGCTTTACAAAATGCCGGATATAAGGTACAAAAGTTATGTGCTGTAGATATGTTTCCCAGAACCAATAATTGCGAGGTGGTGGCGTTGTTGGAGAAAGAGGAATCGTAGTTTGTATATATAGTAGTAAGGAGGTAGAGGGTGTTAAAAAGAATTTTAAATATTTCATTGGCTTATGTTGGAGTTGTTATCGGTGCCGGATTATCCTCCGGTCAGGACTTGATGCAATACTTTGTCAGTTTTGGTAAGTGGGGGATTATAGGAACCATTGTTCTTGGTATCATAAGTGTAGTTTTTGGTAAAATTATCATTACGCTAGGCAGTTATTTCCGATCTAATGATCACTCTGAAGTTCTTTCACAAATAGCCGGACCGATTACGAATAAAATCCTTGATATAGCTTTAATCGTTTCTTGCTTTGTAGTCGGTTTTGTTATGATTGCCGGAGCCGGTTCAAACCTTAATCAGCAGTTCGGTCTCCCATTTTGGGCAGGAGGATTGTTGTGTGCTGCACTAATAATCATTGTCAGCTTTCTTGATTTCGAAAAAATTACTGGTGTACTTGGAATATTTACACCCATAGTTTTTATCATGATTATAATTATTGCAGTCCACACTTTTACAAATCGGAGCTTTGATTTCGATGAATTAGAAGCAATTTCAGCCACAATCCCTAGTCCAATGCCAAATGTATGGATTTCTTTACTAAATTATTTTGCACTTGCGGTAATGACGGCAGTCCCCATGGCTTTTGTACTAGGCGGATCCATTATGAGGATTGGTGTGGCAGAGAAAAGCGGTATTTTGGGCGGTCTTGGTGTTAGCATTATTATTACTGTTGTAACTTGTGTCTTATATGCAAATGTTAAACTAGCTTCTACAGTTGATATGCCCATGTTAGCAATCGCTGAACAGATTCACCCCATTTTTTCGCTAATATATGCTTTTGTCATCTATGGGCTAATTTTTAATACAGCTTTCAGCTTATTCTATGCATTGGCAAAACGCTTCTCTTCAGACAATCCTAAGCGTTTCTATCCCATTTTGATTGGTACTGTAGTAATAGGATATGCGTTATCCTTTATGGGCTTTAAAGAATTAGTGTCTATTATGTATCCAATTTTGGGATATATTGGCTTTGTGATGCTTGCGATATTAACTGTTGCATGGATAAAAGAAAAATCAAATATAAAAGGCGAGAAATTTTTAAGACGTAAAATGATACGATTGATTACTAAGAAATATGATGATAATCAAGATTATACAATTAAAGATAAAGAAAAATTTCATCAGCTGGGCGAAGATTCAATTGTTGATACGCAGAGTATTAAGAGTGATATTAAGGATCTTATTAAAGAGGAATTTAACGATGATACAAGATAAATGATGGAGGGTTTTGTGCGTTGAGTATGGTTTTTTCATACTCTCTAAAAATGCAGCAATACGCAAAAATTTTATGAGTATAATTGATTTGATCCACGAATAGAGTACAATTAACTCGTTATAAAAATGCGTATTGCCGCAATAATTTTACAAATATAAAGGCACGAGATGATTATTGAACGTAAGATTTACATAGAAGATTTCTTATTAGATCCGGAATCGTTAGAAAAATAAGAAAATAAAAGATGAGTAATAAATTGTATCCTCAATCAAGCAACGAGCTTGAAACTTTGTGTTCCCATACTAGCGACAATGAACAGGAGTTTCACGATTCACCCGAAGAGTATTTCATGCGGGGCTAGCTTCCGATAATCGGGCTTGTCACGCTGCTCTTGTTTCACTGAGATCATATGATTCAGGATAATACTACCGGGGCGTATCCCGGAGAGAAGGGGAGGAAACACATGTTAAAGTATTTGATTATCGGCGCGGGCGGGGTCGGCGGCACACTCGGCGCCTATCTGCTTCGCGCGGGACTTTCGGTGAGTTTTCTGGCACACGGCAAGACCTTGGAGGCACTTAAAAAGAAGGGACTCGCGCTGGTAAAGGACAGCGGTGAGGAGACTTTTTCGCCGGTCGCTGCGTTTGATGAGACAAGTTACAGCGAGACGCCGGATGTCATTTTCCTCGCGCTGAAGTCCTATTCGATTGACAGCGTCCTGCCGTTTCTAGAGCGCGTCGCCACGGAGCACACGGTCATCATCCCGCTCTGCAATGTCTTCGGGACGGGAGAGAAGTTACAGAAAAAGTTGGAGAAACCGCTGGTCACGGACGGCTGTATTTATGTGATGGGCAATGTCGAGGAAGCTGGCAGAATCCGTCAGCTCGGCAGCTTAATGCGCGTGGTTTACGGCGTCCGGAAACCGGAGGAGGCGCGCCCTGTCTTCGAGGAAGTGAAGGCGGATCTCACGCGGGCGGGTGTCGAAGCGGTGCTGAGTGACAACATCCGCCGCGACTGCATGAAGAAATTTGCCTACCTCTCGCCGCACGGTGCGGTCGGCACTTACTTCTATATCACGGCGGCGCATTTGCAGCGCGAGGGCGAGTATCGGAACTTTTACCGCGGGCTTGTGCGGGAAGTGCTCGCAATCGCGGAGAAGATGGGGATTGACATGGAGGGCTTCAGCGAAAAGGACAGCCTTGCCGTGGTGGATCGTCTTGCGAAGGAGATGACCACCTCCTTCCAGAAGGACGTCGCCGCGGGGAAGAAGTCCGAGGCGGATGGCCTGATTTACGAGGTGCAGCGCCTCGGAAAGCGCTACGGGGTCGAGACGCCCTACTACGATGAGGTGATTGAGTCCCTTAAGTCGCGCGGCGTGGAGTGAGCCATGGGAAACTGGGAAAAGCAGGGCAGTGCCTGGCAGTACCGTGAGAGCGGCGTGCTGAGCACCGGCTGGATCTTGATTGACGGCAAGTGGTACTACTTAAAGAATATGGAAAAAGTTATTCCAAAAGAAACCTTCAGTATTTCCGTAAATTTTATCAGTGTTTTCCGGATATTGAGATTGTGAACTCGTGCGTTCACAATCTGACTTGGACACATTTTCGCAGTCTATTACGAGTCGCGGATGAGGATGCCAGAGTTTGGTACATGAGCGAGGCAGCTCATGAAAACTGGAATGTACGAATGCTTGACCGAAATATCAGTACGCAGTATTATCACCGCCTGTTGCAGTCTCCAAAAAAAGAAGCTGTCATTGCAGAAATGAAGCGGAAAAATAACCAACTTCCCAAAACACATTTTGAGCTTGTGAAAAGCCCTGTTGTTGCAGAGTTCCTTGGCTTTAAGAATGAAGGAAGTTATTTGGAAAGTGATTTGGAGTCTGCAATTTTATCCCATATCCGCGATTTCCTTATGGAAATGGGAAGAGGATTTGCCTTTGTGGCAAGACAGCAGCATATTGTGACAGAAACAGAGGATTATTTTATAGATCTTGTTTTCTATAATATAGAATTGAAATGTTATGTGCTGGTGGATTTGAAGATGGGCAAAATTACTCATCAGGATGTCGGACAGATTGATATGTATGTCCGTATGTATGATGATCTGAAACGTACCGCTGGAGATAATCCGAGCATTGGTATACTGCTATGTTCGGAAACTGACGAGGATATTGCCCGCTATTCTGTTTTGCACGATAATAACAGACTATTCATGTCGAAATATCTAACTTATCTACCTACCGAGGAACAGCTGAAGCAGGAAATAGAACGGCAGAAAGCGGTTTTCTATATGCAGCATCCGCTTCAAATAGAGGAAGACGGTAAAAACAATGAGCGATGAGAGAAAATAGATCATACCGGAGGAACTGATTCAGCAATACTGCCCGGAAGCGGTGCAGAGTGAAATCGTTCGTATTCTGGACAATTTCACAGAACTTACAGCATAACTTACATCAAGAAAGAAACAGTATGAGTATTACCAAACTAAATTACTTGAACAGCCACAAAATAAAAGTCAAATGCTTGCAGTTGCGCACAGTATTGACATTTGTTTTAGACAACATATAATGAAAAATGAACAACGGGGAGCTCGTTGAGAGCTGAGAGTGGATTGAACAATCCTGACCCATAACCTGATTTGGATAATGCCAACGTAGGGAAATAGTCCGCTAAGGGACAGGTACTTATGATTCTTCATTCAGAATCTCATGGGTCCATAAATTCTACGCTATCCTTTTCGGGGATGGCGTTTTTTTATTCCACTTTAATAAGCCCTCGTCCATCAGGCAGCCGGCAAAGTAGTGTACAGAAAGAAAGGAGCAAAAAGTGAAGGAATGTTTGGAAAATGTCAGAAGAAAAGCCCCATTGGTGCATAACATTACAAATTATGTAACGGTAAACGATGTGGCAAATGTAATTCTGGCCATAGGTGCCAGTCCGATTATGGCAGATGATAGGGAAGAGGTGGAAGAAATTACAGCGATTTGTGGTGGATTGAATATCAATATCGGAACCCTGAATCAAAGAACCATAGAGTCCATGCATTTGGCAGGAAAAAAAGCCAATGCTCTTGGTCATAAAATACTCTTAGACCCTGTGGGAGCCGGAGCTTCCGGCCTTAGGACAAAAACAGCCCTTTCTTTAATGGAGGAAGTGCATTTTGATGTAATTCGAGGAAATGTCTCCGAAGTGAAAGCTTTGGCATTGAGAAGCCAATCCACCAAGGGCGTAGATGCGGATTCTGCAGATGTGGTGAGCGAGGAAAATCTTCCACAGATGCTATCCTTTGCAAAAAAATATGCCAAAAGTTTCGGTACTATCATCGCCATTACAGGGGCTATCGACCTGGTGACAGATGGGGAGAGGGCTTACGTTATTCGGAATGGGTGCCAAGAAATGAGCAGGATTACCGGTACAGGCTGTCAGCTTTCCGGCCTGATTACCGCATTTTTAGTGGCTAATCCGAACAAGGCCTTGGAGGCAGTTGCCGCAGCCACCTGTACCATGGGGCTTGCCGGAGAAATCGGGAAAGCTCATTTGCAGGAAGGGGAAGGAAATGCCAGCTATCGGAATCGCATTATAGACGCTATCAGCCTGATGACAGGGGAGGAGCTGGAAAAAGGAGCAAAGTATGAAATTCGATAAAGACTCCCTCTTGCTGTATGCGGTGACGGACCGACATTGGCTTAAGGGAAGAAGTTTAAAAGAAGATGTGGAGTTTGCCCTTAAGGGTGGCGTAAGCTTTGTCCAATTACGGGAAAAGGAAGACATGGCTCTAGACCATGATGCCTATCTTCAAGAAGCCCTGGAAATAGGAAAGCTTTGCAGAAGCTATGGAGTTCCCTTTGTTTTGGATGATGAGGTGGAATTGGCTATAGAAGCGGATGCGGACGGCGTTCATGTAGGCCAGGAGGACATGGAAGCGGGAAGGGTTCGAGAGAAACTGGGAAAAGAGAAAATCCTGGGAGTATCGGTACAGACCGTGGAGGAAGCCATTCTTGCCAAGGAAAGAGGGGCGGACTATCTGGGAGTGGGGGCAGTGTTCCCCACAGGATCCAAAAAAGATGCTGTGGATGTGAGTTTGGAAACTCTAAAAGCGATTTGTGAGGCGGTGGATCTTCCGGTGGTGGCTATCGGCGGCATCAGCAGAGACAATGTGATGGAATTAAAGGGGAGCGGGATTGCAGGAATAGCCGTGATTTCTGCGATTTTCGCAAAGCCGGACATAGAGGAGGCTACAGCGGATTTACGGAAGCAGTGCCTGAAAATGCTATTTCCGGAAAAGGAAGGATAGGAGATTAAATCTTCCCGTTGGCAGGAAGAAAGTTAGATCATCAAATAATCAGGAAAAAGCTGGAGCAGAAAAGTGCTCTTAAAAGAAAGAAGGTAGGCAAATGAAAACAGCATTAAGTATTGCGGGAAGTGATTCCAGTGGTGGTGCCGGTATACAGGCGGATATCAAAACCATGACCATGAACGGCGTTTACGCCATGACCGCCATTACTGCCTTAACGGCACAGAACACCTGCGGTGTGAGAGGAATTGTAGAAATAAGTCCGGATTTTCTGGGGCAGCAGTTGGATGCGGTCTTTGAAGACATCTTTCCGGATGCGGTAAAGATTGGAATGGTCTCCTCAACGGCACTGATTGAGGTAATCGCGGAAAACCTGAAATTCTATGGGGCAAAGAATATTGTTGTGGATCCGGTGATGGTGGCAACCAGCGGTGCGCGTCTTATAGAGGATGAGGCTCTTGATGCCTTAAAAAGAAAGCTTCTTCCTTTGGCAACGGTTATTACGCCAAATATTCCGGAGGCGGAAATCCTGACGGATACCGGGATTAAAGATGCAGATGCGATGGTGCAGGCCGCTTGCAGCCTTTCAGAAAAATACGGATGTTCTGCGCTGGTAAAGGGAGGGCACAGCATTAATGATGCCAATGATGTGTTGTTTAAGGCAGGGGCAAAAAAAGAAATCTGGTTTCAAGGGGAACGAATCCAAAATCCAAATACCCACGGTACCGGTTGCACCTTATCCAGCGCCATTGCTTCCAATCTTGCCAAGGGAATGGAATTGGAAGAGGCTATAGAGAAGGCTAAGGCCTATCTTTCCGCTGCGTTGGCGGCTATGCTGGATTTAGGGAAGGGTTCAGGTCCCTTGGCCCATAATTTCAATATTTCAAGTGAATTGTAAAAACGAAAAGGAGAGTATAGAAATGGAAAATGTAAGAAAACAAAAATTTGACGGATTTGCCAATCTTTATGACGAGTGGTTTATGAAGAACGAAAAACTATTTACCAGTGAACTGAGACTTTTTGAAAAGGCTCTAGGAGACATTCAGGGGAAGAAACTACTGTCCGTGGGATGTGGAAGCGGACTTTTTGAGAGTTACATAGACAGTTCCCATATTGAAGGTGTTGAACCGTCAGAAGATATGGGGAAAATTGCGGAGAAGCGGGGAGTCAAGATTCTTCAGTATGGCCTGATTGAGGATGTGGAACTAAAGGAGGAAAGCTATGATATAATTTATTTTAACGGAAGCTCCAGTTATATAGAGGATTTAAGTCCTGCTTACGGAAAATGCCTGAAGGCTTTAAAGAAGGGAGGAAAATTAATTCTTTTGGATGTTCCCAAGGAGAGCGCCTTTGGCTTTATGTATCTTCTGGCAAAGAGCGTAAATAGCTATGAGCACGAATACTTGAAGGGTACCATGCCGGAGCTACCTTATCCCCTTGGCTTGGTCTCCGCGGGAGTATGGCATACCACGGAAGAGAAAATTAATGTTTTGAAAAGCTTGGGTATTCAAAACTTTTCCTTCTACCAGACCCTTTTGAAAAATCCCATGTATACCAATGAGGAGCCGGAGGAAGTAGTCGAGGGCTATCAAAGCGGTGGATATGTAGCCATTATTGCGGAAAAATAAGGAAGAACTAAGAAGAACTAAGAAGACTAGGAAGAAAAAAGAAGAAATATGGTGGGGTATGGCGAAACTATCGGAACTTCTTTATGAGAAGGCAGAGAGCCTTTGGCTTTCCTCTATGGAAGAGCCTTTTTTGGTAAAAATGGCGGAAGGGACTCTGAATCAGAGTCTCTTCGGTAACTATATGCTACAGGATTATTTTTATCTTCTGGAGTATATTAAAATTCTTAAAGAATTACGTTCTCTTGCGAAAAATCCTGCAATGCAGCGTTTTATGGAGGAGATTATTTCCGTTACGGAGATGGAGTGTTTCCTGGTTCACGTCCCGGAAATGAAGAGGCTGGGCATAGGGGATGAGGAGATAAAAAAGACTAAAGCTTGCCGGGTAGTCTGTAACTATACTTCTTATATCCATAAACAAGTCAAGGAGGAGGGATTTTTGGCCGGTCTTACGGCATTGCTTCAGTGCTCCTGGAGCTATGCGTATATAGGGCGAAAAATGACGAAAAAGTATGGAAATGCCATACAAACATCTCCGTATAAAGCATGGTTTGACGCCTATTCAGCAAAAGAGTATGTAGAGGCCAATCAACTGTGGATAGACAGCTTGGACAGTGAATGGGAAGCGGTAAGATCTGAGAATGAAAGTCAAGATGTGGAAAATACAGAGAAGCTTTGTAATATTTTTCAGAGATGTGCAGAATATGAATTACTATTATGGAAGAGCCTATATCAATTAAGCCCATAAGGAAAATGTGTAAGAGGAGGTGGATTTTGATTAAGGGAGTAATATTTGATATAGACGGAACCCTTCTGGATTCCATGCCTCTATGGAATAATTTAGGAGAGCGTTATCTTCAGAAATTGGGCTTTACTGAAGAGGAGACAGAGGGGCTTAGCCAGAGGATTTCCACTATGCCCTTTGCAGAGGGAATTCATTATATAAAGAAGGAATATTCTCTGGCTATTTCGGAAGAAAGAATTCGAGAACAGCTCCAGGAGATGATATCAGGGGCTTATCGCGATGAGATAGCCTTAAAAGCGGGAGCTAAAGAATATTTACAATTTCTGAAGGAGCGTGGAATTCCCTGCATCCTTGCAACAGCAGGAGATGCTTCTTTGGCTACCGTTGCCCTAAAACGGCTTAAAGTATGGGAGGAGTTCCAGGGACTTTTGCTTTGCGAAGAATTTAATACCTCCAAGCGGGAGGCAAAGATCTATTTTTTGGCGATGGAGCGACTTTCCTTGTCCAAACCGGAGGATGTATTGGTTTTTGAAGATGTGCTCCATGCTATCAAAAGTGCTAAGCAGGCAGGCTTTCAGGTTTGCGGAATCCTGGATGAAGCGAACAGGGAAGATTGGGAGAAGATTCAGGAGGTGGCAGACTTTACGGCTAAGGATTTTTATGAACTTGTCTATTTTTCTTGACTGCGGTGGGTAATAAAAGATTGACATCAATTAGTATATTTGGTAGCTTACTTGTAAGGTTTGGTAATTCTCAGCCAATAAGTGGGAAGCGATAAGGTTTGGTGATCAGCGACCATGATAGCTGATGATAAAGGAAGGGAGGCCTTATGGCCTCCCTCTTTTCATGAAGAAAAAGTGTTTCTATTGTGAAAAAGTTCTCTGAATCAGTTGGAATCAATAATTAGAACAATCGAATATTTCCTCAAAATATTCTCACTAAATCATTATCCTGTAGCAAAATTGATGATTTTATGGTAATATTCCAGATACAATTAAACATTTTGTACAGGAGGATTTTTTATGAAGAAAAAATTATGTACCGTGGCAGTATCGCTTATGGTAGGTCTTTCTCTGATGGCATGCGGAGGAAATGCAAAGCAGGCTGAGTCGGCAAAGGGCTCTGAGGCAGGAACAACGGCGGCAGCGGAAGAAAAGGGAACTGATTCTGCTGAGAAGGCTGAGGATGTGAAGGGCTCCGGAGAAGTTGTAGTGTATTCTCCCAACTCCGATAGCGAGATTGCAGCGGTAGTACCATTGTTTGAGGAGAAGACAGGTATTAAGGTTATCATTCAGTCTATGGGAACCGGAGATGTTCTGGCAAGACTGGAAGCGGAGAAGGATAACCCTCAGGCAGATGTGAACTGGGGAGCCATCAATATGTCTTTCTGGATGGGACAGCAGGATTTATATGAGAAGTATGTTTCTCCCAATGATGCGAAGTTACCAAAGGAGTATCAGAATCCTAACGGATATTTTGAGTATACAAAGCTTTCCGGTTCCGCAGCTCTTCTTTTAAACAAGGATGTTTTTAAAGAGCTGGGACTGGATGCGGAGAAGTTCAATTCCTATGAAGATTTACTGGAGCCGAAGTTAAAGGGACACATTGCCATGGGAGATCCTACTAACTCTTCCAGCGCCTGGGCAGAGCTTACCAATATGCTTTTGGTAAAGGGTAAAGAACCTTATGATGATGCCGCTTGGGATTGGGTAGCAAAATTTGTAGATCAGCTGGATGGAACTATTCTTTCCTCCTCTTCTCAGATTTACAAGGGAACAGCTGATGGGGAGTATGCAGTAGGTGTTTCTTATGAGGATCCCTGCGTAAGCTTATTGGAAGATGGTGCTGAGAACTTGAGAGTTGTTTACCCCTCTGAAGGTGCTGTATGGTTACCTGCCGGTGTAGCTATCGTAAAGGGTGCTAAGAACGAAGAAAATGCCAAGAAGTTTATCGACTTCTTGATTTCCGAAGAAGGACAGGAAGCTCTGAAGGATACCACCATTCGTCCGGTTATGACCTCTGTGGAAAATACCTCCGAGTTTATGCCTCCATTCTCCAAGATTAAAGTAGCTTATGAAGACATTAAGCTGGTAGCGGAGAAGAAGGAAGAGTGGCAGAATCGTTGGCAGGAGTTAGTAAAAAAGTAAAGAGTTAGAAAATAGGGCTGTAGAATATATAAACTATTTTCAAACAGTATAGGTCTGAAAAAGGGGTAATCTGAGCCCACTGGTA
>CALHIC010000373.1 GCA_938030845.1 uncultured Oribacterium sp.
TCGAAGGAAGTTAGATTAAAATCTATTTTTCCACCCTTTCTTATCTACCGGATAGCATATTTTATGACTTAAAGTAATCTTCTGCCCCTTTATTCAAAGGAATAGACATACCTTGTGTACCGGTATCTTTAGTAATATATGCACCTACCGCATGTGCAGCTTTCATCCGATCTAAATGACCATAAATAGCCGTTACGATTTGTCCCCCTAAATCATCAGAAATTTTATCTGTACCAACGAGAATACACTTAACTGCTACCGTACTTACATCTTCATTCTGTCCTTTATAAGTACCGGCAGGAATATTTATCTTTGTATAGTAAGGATACTGCTGGATTAACTTATCCTGAATATCTGCATCAATTGCTACAACTTTTGCAGACTTATTAGCAGCTAAATCCTGAATAGCCGCCGTTGGATAACCGGCTACTACAATACCGCAATCCACATTACCGTCTTTTAATGCATCCGCTGCCTCACCAAAAGATAAATACTGTGGTTTAATATCATCATATGTTAATCCATATGCTGCTAGAATCTGACGAGCATTAGCTTCTGCACCGGATCCAGATGCCCCTACAGCCACTTTTTTGCCTTTAAGATCTGCCACTGTATTAATCCCTGAGTTTTCAGTAGTAACAAACTGAATAGTTTCCGGATAAAGAGCTGCTAATCCACGTAAATTATCAATTTTTTTCCCGTCAAACATTTCTTTGCCGTTGTAAGCATAATAAGCAATATCATTTTGTATAAAAGCTAAATCAACAGAACCGTCTTTTAACATATTTACATTAGCTACAGATGCGCCGGTAGACTGTGCACTTGCATTCATATTTTCAATATTTTGATTTAATATTTCCGCCACTGCGCCACCTAAGGGATAATAAGTACCGGCAGTTCCACCTGTAGCGATATTCATAAACTGTCTATTACTATCATTTCCGGCACATCCAGCAAGAATAGCCGCACCTGCTAAACAAGAAAGTCCTGCAATAATACATCTTTTCATAACTTTGTTCATTCTTGTTTCCTCCTTATAACAAAATATTCTCCTTAATACGAATCATACTTTGCAATAAACAAAAAAGCAGCATGACTATAATGTCTGCTGCTTGCGTCTTTGCAATGCATAATCTTATGAAATTAAAATCATTATACTATGCTTCGAAGTCTTTGTAAAGAAGGCTTGTTTGAATTCCTTTATTATTTTGATTTTTTACAGCCCCTTCTTCCTCTTATGCTTTATTAGCGCAACCGAATAATTCAATCTTTGCCTTACATTCTTCAATGATTGCATCTGCACCCGGCTTTAAGAGCTTTCTCGGGTCAAATCCCTTACTCTTCTGATCGGAACCTGCTTCAATATACTTTCTGGTAGCAGCCGCAAATACAAGCTGAAGCTCTGTATTTACATTGATCTTTGCTACACCGAGAGAGATAGCCTTCTGAATCATCTCCTTAGGGATACCGGAACCGCCATGAAGTACCAATGGCATCTTCTCTCCGATCTGCTCCTTGATTGCAGCCAGAGTATCGAAGGAAAGTCCCTTCCAATCAGGTGGATAAACACCGTGAATATTTCCGATTCCTGCGGCCAGGAAGTCGATGCCTAAATCTGCAATCTTCTTACACTCTGCAGGATCTGCACACTCTCCCATACCTACAACACCGTCTTCTTCTCCGCCGATGGAACCTACCTCGGCCTCAATGGAAAGACCTGCCTTATGGGCAGCCGCTACCAATTCCTTGGTCTTTTCAACATTTTCCTCAATATTGAAATGAGAACCGTCGAACATGATGGAAGTGAAGCCGGCCTTGATGCAGGAATAGCATCCGTCATAGGAGCCGTGATCCAAATGAAGAGCTACCGGAACGGTAATGCCAAGGCTCTTGTCCATAGCCTTAACCATAGCAGCTACCGTTTCAAAACCGGTCATGTACTTTCCTGCACCCTCGGAAACACCAAGGATTACGGGAGACTTGGTCTCTTCGCAAGCCAGGAGAATGGACTTTGTCCATTCCAGGTTATTGATATTGAACTGAGGAACGGCGTAATGGGAAGCCAGCGCTTTATCCAACATTTCCTTTGCATTAACTAACATATTAATCCTCCTTTTTAGAAAAGAATATTCATTATCATAAATCTCACCCTAAACTACGGGGAGAGTGTAACACATTTTTAAAGCCTAGGAAAGCAAGAAATGAGAAACCGTCGCCTCCATGTCCTCTGCAGAGCATACGGTACTGTGGCGAATTTCTCCCTCTTCCACTTCCTTTACCGGAGCCGGAATAGGCTCCTTCCAAAGCTTCTCCAAAGCCTCGATCCCTTCGAAAACATCCTTGGGTACCGGCTCCTTTAAAGCCTTTAAAACAGTCTGGGAAAATTTATAGGGACTTGCGGTGGAAACAACAAGGCATTTGTCCCGTCTTCCCTGCTCGTAGGCATAGTGGTCTGCCACCACCTTAGCCACTGCGGTATGGGGATCCAGAACATAGCCTGTTTCCTTATAGGTCTGGAAAATGCTTTGACTGCCCTCCGCTTCCTTTCCGTAGCCGCTGTAAAAGTCCTTAAGCTCCTTCTCCATGGCCTCTGAAATCCGGTATTTTCCTTTCTCCTTCAGCTCTTCCATCAGCTTCTTGCATTCCTCGGCATTTTCTCCGGCAAAATACAGGAGTCTTTCCAGGTTGGAGGAAATCAAAATATCCATGGAAGGGGAGGTGGTTACATGGAAGGGACGGTTCTTATCGTAAATTCCGGTGCGGAAAAAGTCGGTTAACACCTTATTGTCATTGGAAGCACAGAGAAGCTTTCCTAAAGGAAGTCCCATACGCTTTGCACAATAAGCCGCCAGAATATTTCCGAAATTTCCGGTAGGTACGGAAACGTTCAAGCTCTCTCCGGCCTTCAGCTCTCCGCTTTTCAGCAAACGACAGTAGGCATATACATAGTAAACAATCTGGGGAACCAGACGACCGATATTGATGGAGTTAGCGGAAGAAAGTCTATAGCCCTTATCCAGCAGCTTCTCCTGATAGGCTTTATCGGAGAAAATCTTCTTTACTCCGCTCTGGGCATCATCAAAGTTTCCGAGAATAGCCGCCACATGGGTGTTCTGTCCCTTCTGAGCCCGCATCTGCCGCTCCTGGAAGGGAGAAACTCCGTCCTTCGGATAGAAGACAATAATCTCACAGCCCTCCACATCACAAAAGCCTTCCATGGCAGCCTTTCCGGTATCTCCGGAGGTGGCGGTAAGAATCACTATCTTCTCCTGAATCTGATTCTTTTTACAGCTTACCTTCATAAGGTAAGGAAGAATGGACAGTGCCATATCCTTGAAGGCCAGGGTTCTTCCGTGGAAGAGCTCCAGATAGTAGCTGTCTCCCTTTTTTACTACAGGGGCAATTTCCTTTGTAGAAAACTTATCATCATAGGCAGAATTAATGCAGTAGCGTAATTCCTCCTCCGTGAAATCTGTAAGATAAAGCTTCATGATTTCATAAGCCAGATCCTGATAGGATAATGCAGCATAGTCTTCTAAAGACTTCTGAAACTTCGGCATTTCCTTCGGTACAAAAAGTCCCCCGTCCTTTGCCAGTCCCTGCACAATGGCTAAAGAGGGACTTACATTTTCTTCTCCTCCGCGAGTGGATTGATAAACCATATTTTCTCCTTTACTACTCATTCTGCAATAAGCTTTCAATCTTTGTCTTCATCAGATCAAATGCAACATCATTCATTCCGGAATTCATCACGATATCCGCCTTGGCTCTGGTAGGCTCCACATACAGGTAATGCATAGGCTTAACCGTGTTTAAATACTGTTCGGAAATATCCTCCACCTGACGGCCTCTTTCCTTCACATCCCGAATAATTCGCCTAATAATTCTTTCGTCCGCATCCGCTTCCACATAAATCTTAATATCAAAAAGGGAGCGTAACTCCGGATTTTCCAGCACCAAAATGCCCTCCACCAGGATAATTCTCTTCGGTTCTACAACAAAGTACTGATCGGTTCTGTTGTGGGTGCTGAAATCATAGGTGGGGGAGGAAATACTTTCTCCTCTTCTTAATGCCTTCAAATGCTTAATCAAAAGATCCGTTTCAAAGGCATCCGGATGGTCATAATTGGCCTTTTGCCGCAGGGCAAAGGGCACTCCGTCATTGGACTTATAGTAATTGTCGTGGTAGAGAACTGCCACTTCCTCCGGAAAGCATTCTTTGATTCTCTTGGTAAAGGTGGATTTTCCCGAACCGGAACCTCCCGCTATACCAATCATTACCGTTGAAAACATAGTTTCCCCTCTTCCTTTTAAACTTCCTACAGAATATCCTAGTTCAATTTGTTTGTAAACCTCTTAGATATTTTTTCCCTATCCCTAAAAAGCTCAAGCTGAAAAGGAGAAAAAACAGAAAGGCCAGAATCAGACCGTAGAAAAAATATCCCTTAGTTCTACACCAGTAAAGCCCGTAGAAAACAAACAAAAAGCTGATAAATTCCAGCACGTAGCTCAGTGCCGTGGAATAAGCCGTATTCTTTCCCAGACAACTGCAAAAAATACCGAGAGCCGTGCAATACAGGGCGGAAAAAATATAAAAGAAGAAAAAAATCATTAACAAAAACGAAGTTGGGAGTTACCCATTTGATTCGTAAAGGAAGTAAGAGGACGGTGAAAAAATGAGA
>CALHIC010000374.1 GCA_938030845.1 uncultured Oribacterium sp.
CCCCAAAGTTATCTGTATAAGGAAGCCCTGCATCCTGTACATCCTGCTTTTCTTCTCCAATGGGATAAGCCAGGAAGGAGTTCTTGTCCCATTGCACTACGCCGATGGAAGTTATTAATCCGCAAACAAAAGTGAAGAACAGCTGTAAACCGAGGTTCTTAAAATAATCTGCCTGCAGATTGGCGGTTTCCACAATAGCCACTACATTTTTGAAGGTAAAAGACAGGCTGAGCTTTGTTCCCTCCATGCCGAACATATCCGGTGTAAAATATCGCTGAATCATTAATGCCCAATCCAGACGGTTAATTAAGTACATAGCTGCCAGCATAATAATGGCGGAGATGATAATACCGATCTTTTGAATTCGACCGGCGAAGAACTTATATCCTCCCATAACCAAACCGCCCATGACTACACCGCCAAACCAGCTTACATAGCCCAACTGAGAAATACCGAGAACCACTGCTCCGGCTACCACTGCTCCCAAAAGAGCACCTACTGTTCCCAATAAGATACTGCTTGATCCTCTAAGGGCAATCTTCTCCTGCTTTTCCTGAATTGCTCTTTCAATATCTGTATATTCCGCCTTTGTAATAATCTTTACGCCCTGGGCAAAATAGGTGGATACTCCCTGAGTAACGCCGCTGATTTCCGAACAATTCTGAAATCCCCGATCCTGCAGGAATCTGGCCAAAGCCGGTAAAATCTCTTGGAATCTTTTCACTGTACCGTCCTTGGTAAAGGCTCCGCCAAGGGTGAAAACCACACGATAATTTTTCTTGTTCACTCCTATGGTCTTTAAATATTTATTATACTCTTTTATGCCTTCAAAGTCCGCCTTTGTGGGCTTCTCTCCTTTGGTAACGGAAATATTCAGATAATACAGGGAACCTTTATCCGCATTTGTAATCAGCATATCATAACCGCCGACCTCTCCCACTGCAGCATTACCGTTCTTATCATAATAAAACCCTAAGCCCTCTGCCAAAGCCTTCACTAAAACCATCTTTTATTTCCTCCGATATTTTTTTGGAATCTTAATTTCTTAAGAATACTCCGTAAATTTTATGAACCTTTATCATTATACAGATAATTCCTAAAAAATCCAGTGATTTTTAGCGGACAGTAAGCTTTCCCTATGCTATGGTTGAAATACGGATTAAGAATAAAGACATTAAGAATAAAGGACTGAGATGAGGCATACTCAGATACCTCACTTCAGTCCTTTTTCTAAAAGTTCATCTATTGTTTTATTTACAATTCACGGAAATGTATTTTAAGAGGAAAAGCCATAGTAAATATTGACACCCTTTACCAATCCATCTGCCAGATTGTTTAAGGTCTTTTCACCATGGTCGGAGACCTTATCTCCCAGCTCAATGTCTACAGAAGGAATGGTGGAATAGGAGGTTTGGGTTAAATCCATATCCATTCTTCCCTTTCCGAAAATCTTCACTCCCTGTCCCTTTAATCCACTAATCAGGCTGTCTCCCAGCTTTTCGTGGTTCTGCCAGTTACTTGCCACCGGCTCCATTCTCTTTAATCCATCCGGAACGGACATAAAGAAGGCTCCCTTATCCTTGGTGGTTGCATCCCAATGCAGAGCAATATGAGCATCCGCCTTGTTGTTGGCTAAAACGGTACGGGCAATGTTGTCCAGCTGTACATCCTCTTCACTGCGGATCATCAGCACATCATAGCCCTCTGCCAGAAGCTTTTTTCCTAAAATATGAGCCATCTGCAGTGTTACGGTAGCTTCTCTGGTGCCGTCCTGGAAGGTCATACCGGAGGACACTGCCGAAGCAGTAGTCACGCCGGCCGCATTGGTTCCGCCGGTTAACTTTCTGGTGCCGTCCGGATGACAAAGGGTTCTCTGCTTCTCTCCCCCCTTGGTTCCGTGACCTGCATTTACCGCAATGGTAATATGCTTCGGCTCCTTAACATCACTGGTATATAAAACGGCCTTTCCTGTATTGATTTTAGAATTTCCCGCATACTTCCAGTTTAAATTTAAACCGATTTCCGTTGCGGCGAAGCTTTGCATCCCCATCACAAGGGATAAGGCCATAGCTATAACTACTCCTCTTGCTTTCATTTTACTCCCTCTTTTCCTTTTTTATTCTCCTAGTATATCGACCGTTTAAGCATAACGAAGTAGCCTTTTCTATACAAGCCCCTTTCCTTTACAGTGCCATTACGGATTTCTTACAGCACCAAATGGGACACGGCAAACCATAAAAGAATCACGCCGCCAAAGAGAATTCTATAGTAAGCAAAGGGGAGGAAATTATGACTGCGAATATAGCGCAGTAAAAAGCGAATGCAGTACAAGCTGACAAAATAGGATAAGAGCATGGATAAAAGCAAGATAAACCATTGTCCTGCACCGAAATTTCCCGCATGCTTAAGCAATTTTAAAAGACTGGCTCCTGCCATTACCGGCACACTTAAGAAGAAGGAGAATTCCGTGGCTGCCAATCTTCCTACGGATAAAAGCATAGCGCCCAAAATAGTAGCTCCTGAACGGGAGGTTCCCGGAATCAGGGCCAAGCACTGAAAAAGTCCAATCAGAAGAGCATTTTTCCACGAAATATCCTCTACCGTTAAAGTATGGAACTGATGTCCCTCATTTCTTCTTTCCATTATAATAAAGAAGATACCGTAAAGAATCAGCATCAACGCAACTACAAAAGCATTGTAAAGATGGGCATCCAAAAAATCATCCAGCAGAAGACCTAAAACCGCCGCAGGAAGGCAGGCCAGTAAAATCTTTCCGATTAAAACGCATTTTCCCTGCTCCAAATAGTAGCCTCTTCCTTGAGATCTTCTGGCTATTGGCCAGATACGGAAGAAAAATTCCTTGATTACCGCTCCTACCGCTCCCAGCTGAATCAAAACTTCAAAGGTGGAGAAAAACTCCTTGCTTTGCTGCAAGGGAATAATACTTTGCAGTAAAATCATATGTCCTGTGGAGGAAATGGGAAGCCACTCGGTGAAGCCCTCTACCAAGGAGAAAACAATGACTTTCAATAACTCAACAATGTTCATGAAATATTCTAACCTTTCTATTTTTATCATTACAAAGCCCAGTCAATTTCCTCCTGCCCTTCCTTTCGAAGGTAGGCATTGCACTGGGAAAAAGGCCTGGATCCGAAAAATCCCCTGTAAGAGCTTAAAGGACTTGGATGTGGGGCTTTTAAGATCAATCGTCTTTTTTGATGAATCATCTTTGCCTTACTCTGGGCGGAAGAGCCCCAAAGGATATAAACCACAGGCTCTTCCTTTTCTTCTATAGCCCGAATAGTGGCATCCGTAAATTCCTCCCATCCGATGCCCCTATGGGAATTGGCCTCATGGGCTCGAACCGTAAGCACCGTGTTTAAAAGAAGCACCCCTTGCTTTGCCCAGGCATCCAACTCTCCGCTCTTTGGAATTTTACAGCCTATATCCTCCTGTAATTCTTTGAAAATATTCTG
>CALHIC010000375.1 GCA_938030845.1 uncultured Oribacterium sp.
TGAGATTCTTCTTGTACGCTTCCTCACCGATAGAAAACTGCGTCCCTCGCTTCTCTCTACAAAGAAGAGTAGGAAAGCGATATGTATATTCTTCCTGATATAGGGAAATGTCGGTATAATCATCCCCTAAACTAATGCCAATGCTTTTCACAAATACCTCTTTCTCTTACTCCTCCAGTAATTTCGATAAAGCAATTTCCTTCTTGCCGTACTCTTCCATCATTTCCAGTAAAGGCTCTGCCTGCTTCTCCGTCATCAGCTCACACATCCGACAAAGCTTGGTATAGGCATCCTCTCCGGCATAGGATTTCTCGGAGTCCTCCTTCTTCAGAGTGGACTGATACAATAGCGTGTCCTCTTTTCCCAAGGTAAAACGATATTCCATGCTTTCTCCCGGGAAAAGCAGGAAGGAAGCAGTGTAAATGCCGTGATAGCACTCCTGTAATTCCTCTCTGTGGAACTCCTCTTCTCCCTGATTTCTTATAGAAAGGAAGGGCTTTTCCTCTTCTCTTCCGTGATACTCCAAGACGGATTTTTCTAATATTTCATTGGGCAGGGAAACAAATTTTCCCAGCTCCTTGGTATAGCTGAAAATCAAAGATTTTTCCAAGAGAATCGGCAGAAAGGCGTTAAGCTCCTCCAGCTCTTCCTCCTTAAGCTCCTTTCTCTTGGAGAAAGAAAGACTCAATGCCAAAAGATAAAGCACCGGCACTCTTTCTTTATGACTTTCTCCCCGCACCTCTTCAAAAATCTGCTGCATAATCCATTCTTTTTCCGGCTTCTGTCCCAGGAAGACAGAGGCGGAATAGGCTGTAAAAAAGGCACGAAGAAGCAAAGGATCCGCTCCCCCGTAACGGGTATAGAGGGCAAAAATCTCTTCGCTTTCCTTTCGTTTTTCCGTGAAAAGGCTCTGGGCCAAAAGCCGCTCTCCCATGTTTAAGAAGGAAGAAGAAGGAATCTTCGCCTTCTGCTGCTTCCTTTGGTCTGCTGCCCGCATCATTTGCAGCATTTCTTCCGTAGTACCGTTATATTCCTCCAAAAGGAAATGAAGAATACTGTCCTTTTCCAGCTTGGAAAGAAAGGCCTTTTCCGAAAGATACAAAAGCATCTCCCTTTCCTCTTCTCCGTAGACCTTCTCTCCCCGGGCCTCGGAAAGAGCTCCCTCTAAAAATGCCTCTAAGGCACGCTTATCCAAGGAAAGGTAGGGATAGGCAATGAGATATTCCAAAGCCTTGTCATAATCTCCCCGATAAATCAGGGCACTAAGCACATCCTCCTTCTCTTCCTTCTTTAAAGCCCCAAAGGGAAGGGCATGGAGAAATTCCAGATTCTCCTTCGGGAACTCTACTCCCTCCGCTTTCTTATGGTAGGAAAGAATCAGATGCAAAATCTTCATCCGAAAATACAGGGTAAAATCCTCATAGGAAAAGGCCTTTTCCATGAGCTCCAGGTCCTTGCTGTCGGAAATTCCCTTTTCCACCAGGCTAAGAGTCTTCCGAATCAGGAAAATGCCCTTGTCCTCAGAGAGGCTTTGGCATTTCTTCTCCAATTCCGCCTCTTCCATCAGTCTGGTCTTTCTGTGGGGTACCCGACTGTAGCGGTTTCCCAAGGCGTCCTGGAAAAGCAGAATCATATTGGGAAGGGGCATAGGTACCGTACAAAATCCCCCCTTCACCGGGAAGGAACATTCCCGACGCAAAGCAGGGTGGGTCAGTACCAGACGCTCAATGCTCTGATCCTCCACTTCCACCAGATAGCTGTTTAAAATCTTCGGAAGGAACTCCGCCATCCTTTCATCAATCATTTCCGGTAAAATCAGCTTGCTATACAACAAAGCCAGCTCCTCATTGATTTCCCCCCGCAAAAGACAGGAAATGGCATAGTCCTGCATCGGTCTTGCAAAGTGGGAGAAAATCTCGGAACCTTCCTGGAAATTCTTCAAAATATTATAATAAAGAGGAAGCTTAATTCCCTCTTCTAAACGATACTCATAGGAGAAATAAAGATATACCCCCTTGGGTAATTCTTCTGAATAGCCCATAGGCATAGCATAGAGAAGGTTCTCATATAGTTTTGTAATCTTAACATTCTCCTCTACACCCTTCTTATAAAGGGCAAAGGCACTAAGGCTCCAATCTCCTCTGTGAATGCACTCCGTAATCTTTTCTTCCAGGCTTGCATCCTCCGGAAAGTGGAGAACCTCCTCCCTTTCCTCCCGTCTTTGGTAGGGAAGCACCTCACGCTTCTTGGCATTCTTCGGGCGATGAGAGAAATAGGTCAAAAACTCCTCTAAGGCAAGGCTTCTGTCTCCGCAGGACTTTAAAAGCTCATAAAGTCTAAGGGCGGTGATATCCTGGAAAATCGGAGCTTCTAAAAAATCACTGTAATCAAAGATTCTGCTGCAGGCCTTTCTGTCTTCCTCCGCCATGTGTTGCAAATGAGAAAAGTCCTTAATCTCATGGATTTGCTTTGCTGAGGGCTGTTTTTCCACCACAAAAGAATAGGGAATCCGCTTCTCTCCCCCATTGTAGACAAAGCAAAGCTCCCCTTTGATTTCTTCCTCATCCCCCAGGTTCTTCGTATCAATGGTAAAACTTACCTTGGTACGCACCCCTCCAAAGGCGGATTTATGCAGGGTAAGATAGGGTCCCTTGGCATAGACCAGGCCACGCATGGCAACTCCGTTTACCGACTGCAAAAAGATTTCAAATGTTCGACTTTCCCGGTAAGGAATTACTGCCATAATCTTCTCAACAGAAAAATGCAGGGAAGGGATTCCTTCCTCGATAATTCCTCTGGCTAACTTATTGATTTTTTCTCTCATAGCAAACTCTCCATAGGGCTTTATTTTAGCACAGGAAGCCCTTTCGAGAAAGACAGAATTTTCCATTAACGCTTCCTTCTATTGCAACTAGGCTTACAATTCTGTTAAACTAATTCCATTCTTTGCTTTTTCTCTTGCGCTAAAAGATTGCTTCTCTTTTGGGCTAAAAGTCTTTTCTCACGAAGAGGAAACTCTCTTTCGCTAAAAGATTTGTTCTCTCTAAGAGAAAAGCCGGCTTTGGGAAAAATAATTTCCCTAGAGCAGTATAGCGTATTTCTTAGAAAAAAGGGCATTTTGCAAAGATTTATATTCTGAACAAGACGGAAACTCCCATCAAAAACAGAAACTCCCATTTTTATGGGATAAAGAAAGGAATTTATGGCTACAGAAGCATTGACCCAATACAAACTGATGATTCTTTACTTACTTCATTCCGTAAAATACCCCCTAAGCAACAGTCGGCTTAGCGGATTTTTGTTAGAAAATGAATATACCACCTATTTTACTTTACAGCAATGCATCAATGATTTGGTGGAGGCTTCCCTTATTTCCGCAGAACATAGCCAAAGCACCACCCGTTATGAAATCACGGAGGAGGGGAAGCAGACCCTTAGTTTCTTTTCCCAGGATATTCCGGAGCTGGTACGGGAAGACATGGATCTCTTTCTTTCCAAAAACAAAAGCCGCCTGCAAAGTGAGGCGGCCCTATATTCCGATTATTCGGAGACAGATACGAAGGAATACCTTGTGCAGCTGGAAATTCGGGAAAATCGCACCCTGCTCTGTAGAGTGGAGATTACGGTTCCCGATGAAGAAAGCGCCAAGGCCCTTTGCTTAAAATGGGAGGCCAAGCACCAAAAGGTCTATACCTACCTTTTACAAGAATTTCTAGGGGAAGAGTAGGGTATTAAGCCTGCACTTCCTTCTTATCCTTTAAAAGCTTTTCCACACTGACCAGCTTTACGCACAGGGTGAAAAGCTCGGAGGCAATACGCAGATCCTCCAGTGGAGGGTAGGTTGGCGCAATACGGATATTGCTGTCCTTCGGATCCTTCTTGTAGGGGAAGGCAGCTCCCGCACCGGTCAAGGTTACTCCTGCCTTCTTACATTTATCCACTACAGCCTTGGCACAGCCGGGAAGGGTTTCGAAGCTGATAAAATATCCCCCCTTTGGCTTAGTCCATTCTCCTACACCGGTTCCTGCAAGGTTCTTCTCGAAAATATCCTCCACCATCTCAAACTTGGGACGAAGAATATTGGCATGCTTCTGCATGTGCTTCACCATACCGTGAATATCCTGGAAGAAACGAACATGACGAAGCTGGTTCACCTTGTCGTGTCCGATGGTCTGATACTGTACCTGCTTCTTAATATCCTCCAGGTTGTTTAAGCTGGTTGCCATAGACGCAATACCGGAGCCCGGGAAGGAAATCTTGGAAGTGGAAGCGAACTTATACACCAAATCCGGATGTCCCGCTCTCTTACACTCCGCCAAAATCTCAATCAAATAATCCTGCTCATGGTCATAAAGATGATGCATTCCATAGGCATTGTCCCAGTAGATACGGAAGTCTCTTGCTGCGGGCTTCAGGCGGGCAAAACGGCGTACCGTCTCGTCGGAATAGCTGTAACCCTGAGGGTTGGAATACTTCGGTACACACCAGATTCCCTTAATCGCTTCATCAGAAGCTACCAGCTCCTCCACCATGTCCATATCCGGACCATGCTCTGTCATCGGCACCGGAATCATTTGAATGCCAAAGTACTCGGTAATCGCAAAGTGACGATCATAACCGGGAACAGGGCAAAGCCACTTCACCTCGTCCAGCTTACACCAAGGTGTACTTCCCATGACACCGTGGGTCATGGAACGGGAGATGGAATCATACATTACATTCAAGGAGGAGTTACCGAAAATGAGGATATGGTCAGGATGGTTTTCCATCATATCGGAAAGAAGCTCCTTAGCCTCTGCAATTCCATCCAGTACACCGTAATTTCGAACATCCACACCTTCACTGGAATACATATCCGCATTACTGTCCAGAGCATCCATCATTTCGTTACTCAAGTCCAGCTGCTCTCTGCAGGGCTTTCCTCTACTCATATCCAGATTCATATCCATGGACTGGTAGCGCTTATACTCTTCCTTTAATTCCACTCTTAAGGCTTCCAATTCTTCTACGGATAATTCCTCAAACCTTGCCATACTTCCTCCTCTTTCTCCTGCTTTGTTTCCCTGTTTTTTCTTCGCCATCTGCTACTCTCCTTTTGGCATAAGTATACGAGAAAAAAGTATACTATCCTTTTCCTGTCCTCGCAAGAAAATTTCCATTTGAACTAAAGCTACTTTATCCCTCTACCATATAAAGTTTTTAGATTTTATTCCAAAAACTTTCTGGGTTTCAAGACTTTTTGGATTTCATTCCAAAAACTTCCTGGTTTTCAAGACTTTTTGGATTTCATTCCAAAAACTTCCGAGATTTAAGGCCTTTTGGGATTCTAAAAAGGATTTACACACAAAGGAAATATCCTTTTCC
>CALHIC010000376.1 GCA_938030845.1 uncultured Oribacterium sp.
GATTTGGTGGCTCTGCGTATCGGATTCAGTGGCTCTCAAACGCCGGAATAATCAATGGAGAGAAAAAAGATGACGGGTTATTGACCAGTTACATAAAAAAACAGTAAACCGACTTGATTTACTGTTTTTTATATTAGAATATTTTTTTCTGAAATATATTTAATCAAAGCAAATTATTATTAATTCATAGAATCAAACGCACTTTTTGCGAATAATCGTTACTCTAACTATTTTCATCTTTCTTTAAAATGGCTTTCATAAAAAATGTAATAGCTATTTTACATACCAAATAAGTAACCCAAAATACTATGATTACATAGTTAGAAATGAAGTTCTTTAAGCTCCATGTTCTATCGGTAAAATATGCTATCATAAAGCTTGTTAGCATTTGTACTACCAGTATTAAAAGTGCACTTAATATCTCCTGTTTCACAAATTTCATACTTTAATGTCCCCATCGTTTACTGAATGACCAAGAACCCACATACTGTGTTCTCGCCGAATCTAAATAATATTTGTTTTCATATCTAGTATAAATTTTACCCAAACAATATACTTTATTTTGCTATTCTTCTTCTAATAACTATTTCCCTATTTTGAAGTAAATTAATACAATCTTAAAATACATTTTTCTCAAGTGATATCCAATAAATTTACTACATCCCGAATCTGTTATAATTAATTTATTAGAAGTTTATCATTATTGTAGTTTATTTTCAAGTATTTACTGCTAAATTTTGAAATATTTTTTTACACACGTTTTGACCCATAACTCTCATTTTCTCCTTGTAAATATAAAAAAAGGTAGCCAAAACTATAGCTACCTTTAAGTTTGATATTTGGTTTGAAATGCAATTCTAACTCTTATGGTATATTTTTCTGCCCACTATAATCATCAAAAGAATAATAAGACTATACACAAAAAACCCAAGTACTCCTCTTGATTTCCAAACAGAAAATACACAAGAAAGAGCATACCCTACCACTACGACTATAATGGGATATATTATCTTAAGTATTGTAAGCATTTCTTTTTATTCTTCCACCATCTTCTTGGACTCTTCCACTACACGATTCTGGATATCTCCGGGAGCCTGCTCATAGCGAACGAAGTAGAAGGAAAAGCTTCCTGCTCCTCCGGTCATGGAACGAAGGTCGGTATTATAAAGATAGAGGTTACTCATGGGAAGTTCAGCCTCAACCAGCTGTTTTCCGTCTCTAAGAGCGGTCATTCCCAAAATCTTTCCTCTACGCTTATTCAGATCTCCCATAATATCTCCGGTAAAAGCATCCGGAACAGTAACATTCAGGTGTGCAATCGGCTCTAAGAGCATGGGGCTTGCCTGAAGGAAAGCATCCTTAAAGGCCATGGAAGCTGCTGTCTTAAAGGCCTGCTCGGAGGAGTCTACCGGGTGGTAGGAGCCGTCCAGTAAGGTGGCATTGACTCCTACAACAGGATATCCTGCCAAAGGTCCTTTCTTGCAGGACTCTGCAATTCCCTTTTCTACTGCAGGGAAGTAGTTCTTTGGTACAGCACCGCCGAATACCTGCTCCTTAAAGCTATAGGCCTGGTCGTAATCAAAGCTTGGAGAGAATTCCATAACAACATCACCATACTGTCCGTGTCCGCCGGACTGCTTCTTATATTTGCCCTGAACCTTTACGGTCTTCTTAATGGTCTCCCGATAAGCAAAGCGAGGCTTTTCCAGGTTAATGGAAACATTGTATCTATCCTTTAATCGGGAAGCCAAAACCTCTAACTGCTGTTCTCCGATAGCATAAATTAAGCTCTGTCTGTTTTCCGGGTCAGCCTGTAACCGGATGGTTCTGTCCTCGTCCATCATCTTCTGTAGAGCAGTGGAAAGCTTATCCTCATCTGCCTTCTGCTCTGCACGATAAGCCATAAAGGTAAAGGGCTCGGAAAGCTTGGGTCCATGGTACAAAATGGGAGCATTACGAAGGGAGATACTGTCTCCGGTTTCACTGATATTTAACTTCGCTACCGCACCGATGTCTCCACTCTTCAGCTCCGGCACTTCGATAGGAGTATTTCCCCGAAGAAGATAGAGCTTTCCGACCTTTTCCATGCTTTCTTTATTTACATTGTAAATCTCGGAATTGGCCTTTAATACACCGGTACAAATCTTAAATAGACTGTATTTTCCAAGGAAAGGATCTGCAATAGTCTTCCAAATCTTTGCGCTCAAGCTCTTATCGGACTGATACTTTGCTCTAAAGTGTTCTCCTGTAGAAGCATCCACACCGATGGATTCCAAGGACTCAGGAGAGGGGAAGTATTTCTCCAAAACCTGAAGCAATACATTAAAGCCCTGCACATTTGGCCCGGACCCCATCAGCACCGGAGCAATCTTGCAGGCTTCTACATTCTCCCGTAAAGCGGCCTGAATTTCTTCTACCGTAAACTCTTCTCCGGCAAAATACTTCTCCATCAGTTCATCGGAGCTTTCCGCTACTGCCTCCAGCAAGGCGGAACGGGCAATGGTTAAGTGCTTCTCCACATAGTCGGGAATAGGACAAGCCTCATATTCATTCATCTTTGTAAAGCGTCTTCCGGCCATCTTTACCACGTTTACAAAGCCCACGAATTTCTCATTTTCACGGATAGGAAGCTGGAAAGGTGCTACAGACTTACCAAACTGCTTTTCCAGATCCAAAACCAGCTGTCTGAAGGAAGCCTTGTCATCATCCATATTGCTGACAAAGAAAAGTCTGGGAAGAGCATTGGCTTCACAAAGCTCCCAGGCCCGTACCGTTCCCGGCTCAATCCCCGCCTTACCGTTTACCACGATAATCGCCGCATCTGCCGCAGAAACAGCCTCTTCCACCTCTCCTACAAAGTCGAAGTATCCGGGAGTATCCAAAATATTCATCTTCAGCTCTCCGGACTCTCCCTTATACTCGATAGGAATCACGGAAGTGGAAATGGAAAACTTCCGCTTCTTTTCTTCTTTATCAAAGTCAGACAGGGCGTTCCCGTCATCAACACTGCCCATTCTATTAATTCCAGAAGTTACATAAGCTAATGCTTCTGCAATGGTGGTTTTTCCGGCACCTCCATGACCTAAAAGAACTACGTTACGAATACTGCCGGTTTCATAAACTTTCATAGATCCTTCCTCCTATTTCTAACAATGCAGTCTATTGCATGTCGCAAGATATATAGTTGTATTGTATATGAAAAAAGGCAATATTACAAGAAAATCCGTTGTTTTGTATTACAAGTCAAAGAGGGACATCTGATTGGATAGGGGAATGTCACCTAGAAGCCCCAATTCATGGAATTTGTCTGCAAAGGCCTTAGGACAGTGGGTTCTTTGAATAAAATCATCCTTGGACAGGTATTTTCCGTATTTCGCTCCCTCTTCCAATCCCTGGGTGGAGTCCTTCATAAAGACCACACAGATTGTCATGAGGATCAGCTGCAGGTCCAGGGCCAGAGACTGGCGCTGCACATAGATGATGTCAAGCTTGAGCTTATCATAGGAGGTGGTGTTATAACGGCCGTAGACCTGGGCATAACCGGTCAGCCCCGCCTTCACATGCGTTCGATAGGCGAATTCCGGAATGGTGCTCTGGTACTCTCGAATGAGCTGCGGGCGCTCCGGCCGGGGGCCGACGATACTCATATCTCCCATGAAAATATTGAAGAGCTGGGGGAGTTCGTCCAGACGAGTAGCCCGGATGAACTTGCCTACAGGAGTGATCCGATCATCATTCTCGGCCGCCAGACGGGCCTTGCCGTCCTTCTCCGCGTTCTGAACCATAGAGCGGAACTTGTACATCTTGAACTCTCTCTGATCCCTGGTACAGCGAACCTGCTTGTAGATTGCTGGCCCATGGTCATAGAGACGAATGGCAATCGCAACCGCCAGCATGATTGGAGAGGCAATCACAATCCCAATGGAAGAGAGAACAATATCAATGATCCGCTTGACGAAACGCTGCGGGAGAGACATGCCCAGATTGCGGCAGAGATAGAGCGGAGTATCCACCACATTGACCTCAGCGGAGTATTTCACCAGAATGTCGGAAATCTTAGGTGTGAAATAAACTCTCTTGTCACGGTCAAAGCAGTACTTGAGGATCTTGTTCTTAACCTCTGACGGAATGTCATTGATCAGGACGGCATCATAGCGGTCAATACAGGCAAAGACCTCCTCCAGCTCTTCCGTATAAGAAATCGAGGCGTCAATATGGTACTTGTCGTCTCTGAGATTCATCTTGTGCGG
>CALHIC010000377.1 GCA_938030845.1 uncultured Oribacterium sp.
AAAGGAAATGTAGATTTTGATAATTCCCGAAATCAGGGGGTTCTTATGCATTCTGCCAAAGGCCACCAAAAGGCCCAAGGGCAAAGAAAAAAGGAGGGTTATGGTGAAGATTCCCAGACTCACCAGCAATCCTTCTCCCAGCTTCCACAGCACCACAGTCCACTCCATTTTTTCTCCCCTTTTCGTTTTTATTAGTCTTTTTTTTCTACTACTCTATTGATTTAGTCTTATTCTACTGATTTAGTCTTATTCTACTGATTTAGCCTTGCTCTCTTGGAAATTTCACTCTATTGCATTGGTGAATTTTCCTTGCTACTTTCTTCAAGACGCGCTTATTTACCGTCTCAAAAAATTGTCTTTCCTATTGTAAGATAAAACCTTCCGTTGTGCCAAACCATTTTTCATTGATTTTATCAATTACGCCTTCTTCCTTCATTTCCAAAAGGGTTTTCTTCACTTTATCCGCAAGCTCGGTATTTCCCTTCTTAAACCCGATACCGTACTGCTCCTCTGTCAGACTTTCGGAAAGAACCTTGGCCTTCTTTTTAAAGGTCTTAATCTGATATTCCGCCACTACGGAATCCATACAAATGGCGTCACAGGCACCGGATTCCAAATCCATCATGGCATTCTGGTAGTCTCCCACCTCGGTGAGGCTGCCGAAGCTATCCTTTAAGCTCTTATTTTCCTCTCGATTTAATGCGGTAAGTCCGGTGGAATCCTTCTGCACCTCTACCGCCTTCCCCTTTAAATCGGATAGACTGCTGATGTCGCTGTCCTCTCTTACCACAAAAACCTGCTTATTGGCTAAGTAAGGTCCTACAAAGGTATAGCTGTCCTCACGACCTTCCATACCGAAGCCGTTCCAGATACAATCAATGTTTCCGGAATTTAATTCCAAATCCTTGGCATCCCAGTTAATAGGCTTGGGCACAAAGGTCAAATCCAATCTCTTTGCCACTTCCTCCGCCAGCTCCAGGTCGTAGCCGGTGTAGTTTCCGTCCTCTCCTACAAAGCCCATAGGGGGAAATTCCTGGTCAAAGCCTACGGTAAAGCTTCCCTTACTTCCTTCGAGCTTTGCCTCCGCCTTCTCTGTGCCGGCCTGCTCGCTGCCTGCCTTCGTACTGCCCTCTTCCTTGCCTCCGGAGCTACTTCCGGTAGTACTCTTTCCTCCGCAAGCCACCATTCCCAGTGCCAAAACTCCTGCAGTTGCCATCCATAAAAGATTTCTTCCAAACTTTTTCATACTCTTCTCCCTTTCCTTCCCTGTTTTCTTTCCCTATTGCCTTTTCCTGTTGCCTTTTCCTGTTGCCTTTTCTTGTCGCCTTTTCCTGTTGCCTTTCGCTTTGTTTTATTAGCATGCTAATACGTTACTATGCTAAAGTATTTTTGTCAAGAATTTTTTTCTTGACAGCAAAAAAGGCCTGAAATCGGGGAAAACTCCCCTCTTTCAGACCTTTTTCAAGAAAGCAAAATCAAATATCCGCTAAGGGCTATTACTCTTTTGCCTTGGTTTCGATAGTAGCCATTACAGAACTTTCCTCTGTGGAAGCGATGGTCTCTTCCTTCTTCTTGGAATCCTCCTTAGCCTTGGAGGATTCTTTGCTTGCAGAAGACTCCTGCTCCTTTGCAGCCTCTGTCTCGGCTTCGCTTGCCTTGCTCTCCTTGCCCTTGTCGCTGTCCTGCTCCATGATTACGGAAGGCTCTTCATTCTTTACGGTAACCTGAGACTCAACGTATTCCATCACTTTATTACGGATAGCCGCTTCTTCTACCAGCTCCTTACCGTACTGCTCAATCAGCTTCACACGGTTGGTCTTTTCTCCGGTTAAGGAAGACTCCGCCTCAGCCAGCTCATCCAATAAAGCATCCGTTACCTTAATGCCCTGATCATCCGCCAGCTTTCGCATTAAGAAAAGCTGCTTTGCATAATCCTCCGCTTTGGCATAGGCATCCTCTTTATACTCTGCAACGGTCTTTCCGGACATGTTGATGATATCCGCAACGGACAAGCCGTAGCTCTTCATCTGTTTAAGAGTTGCATCTAAAAGGTAAGCCTTTGCGTATTCCATAAGCTTCTCGGAGGGCTTAACGGTAGTTTTTTCAATAATCGCCTGAAGTGCCTGATCCTGAATGTTGGAATGGTAGTTAAAATCCTTTCTGGCCTGAAGCTGCTCACGAACCTGATCACGGTAGCTCTCTACAGTTTCCGCAGTGGTGCCGTCATAATTCTTTACCCATTCATCCGTTAAGGTAGCGGGACGCTTTACTTCATGAATCTTTACCGCAAATTCCGCAGCCTTACCGGCAAGCTCTTCATTGCCATAGTTCTCCGGGAAGGTAACCTTAACGGTAACGTCTTCTCCGGCCTTCTTACCAATCAGCTGATCCTCAAATCCGGGGATAAACTGTCCGGAGCCAAGCTTCAGATCCTGCTTCTCCGCTGTACCGCCGTCAAACTTCTTTCCGTCAATGGAGCCGCTGTAGTCGATATTTACGGTATCTCCTTCCTTGGCCGCATCATCTACCACTGTAGGATTCTGATCCAGGGTCTGCTGGATGGCATTGTCCACTTCTTCCTGGGTTACATTCTCCAATGGCGCTACCGTAACGGTAATGCTCTTTAAATCCGGGAGGGTGATGCTTCCCATCTCGGAAAGCTTGGGCTCTGCAGGAACCTTTAAAGCCTCCAGCTCTTTAATCTCAGGGCTGTCCTCGGTTAAAGTAGAGGAACTCACCTCACTTCCGGAAGCCTTCTCGGACTCCTTGGTCTCTGTCTTCTTGCCACAGGCTGCTGCCATAATCGCCATAGCCAGAATGGCTGCTGATGCAAATAATTTTCTTTTTCTCATAATACTCCTTAGTTTCTTGGAAAAATTCTTTCCATGGTTTTCGATATTTTTGCTAACAAAGAGTTTACTCTCTATTGAAAGCTAAAAATGCCTTGTAAGTATAATAAACATCCAGCTTTGCTGTCAATTCAAATGGCGCATGCATGGAAAGAACCGCTACCCCTAAATCCACGGTGTCCACATTCATATTACCCATATACATGGCAATGGTTCCTCCGCCGCCTTCGTCTACCTTACCAAGCTCTCCCACCTGCCAGCAAACCTTGGCATCTTCCATATAACCGATAACCTTCTGCATGGTTTCTGCGGAAGCATCATTGGAATAGCCCTTTCCTCTGGAGCCGGTGTACTTGGTGAGAACCGGACCATGGTTAAAGAAACAGGAATTCTGCTTCTCATATACATCCGCCCAGGTCGGATCATAAGCTGCATTCACATCGGAGGAAAGACAGATGGAATTTCTCAGGATATCCCGTACTCTCTCTCCCTCGCACTCCGCCAAATCCTCTACAAAGTGGAGAAGCGCATCGGACTGCATTCCGGTATTTCCGGTGGAGCCGATTTCTTCCTTATCCACCAATGCGGTAAGGGAAGTAAATTCCGGAGTCTTGCACTCCAGCTCCGCCATCAAAGCGGTATAGGCACAAACCTTGTCATCCTGTCCGTAAGCACCTACCATGGAACGATCCAGTCCCACATCGCAAGCCTTCTGTGCAGGAACCAAGGTAAGCTCAGCCCGCATAAAGTCCTGCTCCACCATGCCGTACTGCTCATGAAGAATGGAAAGAATCTTCAGCTTAAAGGCTTCCTTTACTTCCTTGTCATCAATGGGGGTAGAGCCCAAAAGGATATTTAACTCCTCTCCCCGGATACCGTCGCTAAGCTTACGGTCGTCCTGCTTCTTGGAAAGGTGGGGAAGCAGGTCGGTAATCACCAGGATTGGATCTCCTTCTTTCTCTCCAAGGTCAAAATCCACATATTTACCATCCCGGAACATCACTCTTCCGTGAAGAGCCAGAGGAATGGTACTCCACTGGTACTTCTTAATTCCTCCATAATAGTGCGTCTTAAAATAGGAAAGCTCCTCCTGCTCATAAAGCGGATTGGGCTTTAAGTCGATTCTCGGTGAATCAATGTGGGCAATGTTAAAGTGAATTCCCTGATCCAGGGGCTTCTTTCCCATGGTTACCAGGAAAATATTCTTTCCTCTATTGATAAAGTACAGCTTATCTCCGGTCTTATACTTCACCCCTCTTGTGAATTCCTTATAGCCTGCCTTCTTCGCCAGCTCCTCGCTGTACTTTACGCATTCTCTTTCAATCTTGGACCGGTCTAAGAAGGTCTTGTAGCCCTCCGCAAAGTCCATAGCCTTCTGCAAATCCTCCGGTCTTTCCTTCGC
>CALHIC010000378.1 GCA_938030845.1 uncultured Oribacterium sp.
CCTTCTGAGGTGTTACGGAGAGCATTAAAAGATGCTCATAATTAGGCTCTGTCTCCGGGTCCTCCAGCTCTAAGCCTTCATGGGAAATATGCCAAAGATTCCTGTCCCTGCTGTAGGAATTCTCATGGCTTCCAAAAGCCAGGTCAATGCCCTTTTCCTTACAGTATGCCATTTCATCTTCCCTGGACTGAAAGGTCCAAAGCTCCGTCATCCGCCAAGGGGCAAGAATATGCAGCTCCGGTGCTAAGGCCTTAATGCCCAGCTCAAAACGAATCTGATCGTTACCCTTTCCGGTAGCTCCGTGACAAATGGCGGTAGCCCCCTCCTTCTTGGCGATCTCCACCAATCTTTTTGCAATAGCCGGACGAGCCATGGAAGTCCCCAAAAGATATTTATTTTCATAGCAGGCATTGGCTTGAATACAGGGAAGAACATATTCCTCGCAAAATTCATCCTGAATATGTTCGATATACAGTTTCTCCGCTCCGGACAACTTCGCCCGTTCCGGAAGGTCGGAGAGCTCCTCTTCCTGCCCCACATCCACGCAGACACAAATCACCTTATAGCCAAAATTCTCCTTCAGCCAGGGAATAATGGCAGTGGTATCCAAACCTCCCGAATAAGCCAGGATAATCTTCTCCCCCTTGGTATTTCCCTCCGGTATCATGCTTCCCATAATGACTCCTTTCAAAAATCCATCTTCTCCAAAAACGCTGCTCTATCCTCAAGACCAGTTTAGAATAATAGATATTTATTCATATGTCAATCATATTTATTCAATTATATCCACATTTATTCCTTTTTTATGAATATTAATTCTTCCATAGAGAATAATAATTTCTCCCAAGAGAATATTTCTCCTCATTTCGATAGTTCCCGATGTATTCTTTTTTCAGAGCCCGGGAAATATAAAAGAAGATGCAAACAAGCTTACTTTTCCGAATGCATAGGTCTAAAAGAAGGACAATCTGAGCCCGTGGGTACTTGCGAAAAACAAAGGTACTGCAGTTTTTCGCTTAGTATCCCCTACGAGGCGAGGTTAGCGAGAGCGTGTCCTGATTTCAGACCTATGCATAAGGAAAAGGCATTACGTTTACATCTTCATTTTTATTAATCCCAAAGCGCTCCGGGAGCACCTTTGGTCTTCCTGTTCTTTACGCAGCTTTCCAGAGAAATGGCATCATAGATATCCTCTTCCACTAAATCGGAAAACTTCCTGTACTCTTCCAAGGAAAGCTCTTCCAAATCCTTTCCTTCCTTCTCACAGTACAAAACCAACTCTCCCACAACACCGTGGGCAGTACGGAAGGGCATACCCTTTTTCACCAGATAATCCGCCACATCCGTGGCATTGCTGAAGCCCTTTTTCGCGCTTTCCCGAAGGCGTTCCACACGGAATTCCATGCTGTCCAGCATTTTCGCCATGACTCGAAGACAAAATTGCAGGGTGTCCATACTGTCGAAGGCCACCTCCTTATCCTCCTGCATATCCTTGTTATAGGCCAGAGGCAGTCCCTTCATGGTGGTCAGAAGAGAAAAGAGATTGCCGTAAACTCTACCGGTTTTTCCCCGAATCAACTCCGCCATATCCGGGTTCTTCTTTTGGGGCATAATGCTGGAGCCTGTGGAATATTTGTCGGACAAGCGGATGTAGCCATAATCGTTACTGTTCCAAAGAATGATTTCCTCGCACAGTCTGGATAAATGCATACTGATCATGGACAGACTGAATAGATATTCAATCAGATAGTCCCGATCCGAAACGGAATCCATGGAATTTTCTGTTGCGGCAGTAAAGCCAAGCTCCTTTGCCACCATTTCCCGGTCCAGAGGATAGGTGGTGCCACCGAAAGCTCCGGCGCCCAAGGGAGAGAAATTCATTCTCTTCTCTCCGTCCAAAAGACGGCTCCTGTCTCTTAAAAACATTTCCTTGTAGGCCCCGAAGTGATGAGCGATGGTAGTGGGTTGAGCCTTTTGCAAATGCGTAAAGCCCGGCATAATATCTCTTCTGTGCTTCTCCATAAGTTTTTCAATGACGGCAAGTAATTCCTCCAGATACCCTCTGCATTCTTCACTGTTTCTCCGTACATAAAGACGCGTATCCAGTGCCACCTGGTCATTTCGGGAACGGCCGGTATGCAATTTCTTCCCCAGCTCTCCGATTCTTTGAATTAAAACCGTTTCCACAAAGGAATGAATGTCCTCCGCATCCCCTTCTATCAAAAGCTTCCCGGACTCTAAGTCCTTTCGAATCCCTTCCAAGCCCTCTTGAACGCCCAGCGCGAGAAGCTACTCGAGCTCATGGATCTTCCGACCTTCCTCTTCCGTGAGAACACCAACCTTGGAAAGCATTTTCACATGTGCAAGGGAGCCCTCCAAATCCTCCATAGCCAAACGCTTATCAAAGGGGAGAGAGGCATTGAAGGCCTGTGCCAACTCATCCACGTTTTCCGTAAATCTTCCACCCCATAATTTCATCCGCTACTCCTTTACATCCATTTTTTCCAGTTCCAGCCCCCGCTTTCTTCCTCTGGGAAGTCTGCCGGTATAAACCTTTACAGGGTAGGGACTGTGGCCTCTTTTTCGACTTCTTCCGTTAGGAATTTTATCATGGGGAATCTTCACCCGCAGGTTCTCTGCCCCGGAACGCTGCTCCAAGCTTTTTGGTGCCGGCCCCAGCTTCTTCCGAATCAAGAGAAATGCCGCGAAGAAAAGGATTGCTGTAAAGCTTAGTAAGAGTCCGAATCTCCA
>CALHIC010000379.1 GCA_938030845.1 uncultured Oribacterium sp.
AACCTCAGAGCAATACTCAATTTCTTCAACGATATTGAAAGCGTTGAGAATATCCTTCGCTCCTGCAAGAATACCGTGGTTTGCTAGGATTACAGCCTTTCTGTCCTTCATGGCTTCAAAGGCATTTTCCGCAAGCTCCTTGCTGCCGTAAGTGGCATACTTTGCCACCCGAACTGTTTCTCCTGCCACTGCAATCATGTAGTGGGTTGCCGGTAAATCCTCTCTTAAGCAAGCCAGTACGGTTGCATACATGGTGTGGGCATGAATCACCGCATCAATGTCATCTCTGTACTTATAGGGCATGATGTGCATAGCCCACTCAGAGGAAGGTACTCTGTTTCCCTCCACCGTATTGCCATCCAGATCGATGATAACAATGTCCTCAGGCTGAATTTCGAAAAAGTCGATTCCGGAGGGGGTAATGGCCACATTCCCTGTAGCTCTGTCAAAAATACTAAGGTTTCCCCCTGTTCCCTTGGTAAGTCCCGCTTCTACCAATTTCTTTCCGTACTTAATAAGAAGCAGTCTTTCCTTTTCCATTAACATAAGTCTTCCTCTTTTCTTACCGATTCTCTAAAAAGTTTTATCCTCCATTTTCTTGCGAACAGAATAAAACTTCTATGATTTTTAATCCCCGGCTCCCCTATAGGGGGGAGCCTTCAGCATTTTCCTACTTATATAAAGGTCCGTAGTACGCACAGGCTCTGTAATCCTGTCCCTCTAAATCCGCTGTGCCGAAGCCGTTGAAGGAGTGAGGTCTGAAGATTCTTCCCTCTTCCACATTGTGGAATGCCACAGGAATTCTCAGCATGGAAGCTAAGGTCAAAAGTCTGTCTCCCACATGGCCTTCTACTGTTGCGCCATGGTTTGCCCCCCACTTAGCCATTACGTTATATACGGAATCTGCTGCTCCAACCCCAATCTTTGGTGCAAACCAGGTGGTTGGCCAGGTCTTACTGGTTCTCTCATCCAAAATCTTATGAACTTCATCCTCCAGTACGCAGGTATGTCCTTCAATCACCTGTAAAGTTGGTCCAACCCCCTCTACCATATTTACACGAATCATGGTTACAGGCATCTCTGCCGCTGTTTTAAAGTGGGAGGAGAATCCGCCGCCTCTAAAGTACTCGTAGTCCGCTCTGCACCAGTCGGTAGCTTCGCAGCAAGCCTTGATATCTTCTTCGGTAAGATTCCACCATTCCTTCATGGTACCCTTTCCGTTTGCGTCCTTTGCACCGGCGCTGGCATCTAAACAGCTTGCTCCGGAGTTAATCAGGTGGATAATTCCGTTCTTTGCATAGCCGCTAAGTTCCTTACCGCTGACTCTCTTTACCGCCTCCGGAGACCAGTAAGTTCTTACATCGGAGAAGATGGGGGCCTTTCCTGTGGAAAGCCATCCAAACATCATTGCCACACCGTTTAAGGTATCGTTCTCTGTGGCAAAGGGAGTGGGCATCTTCTTTCCGTTCCAGTTAAAACCGGAGGCCATGATTGCCTCGGTAAAGTCCGCATTGGGAAGCCAGTCTGTCCACATTCTCTGTCCCTGGAATCCGCCTGCAATGGCATTTCTTCCAAGGGCCTCTTCATGCCAGCCAAGGGCACTTAACTTTGGATTTCCGTAGAGAATATCTCTGACAATCAGCACATGCTTTACACAGAACTCCCACTGCTTGTCATCCGGAATATATCTGGACTTGGTAATAACTTCGGGGAAATTCTTTCCGGCATTGATGTCCATACCTTCCTTACAGTATTCCTTTACCCAAGCCAATGCCTTCTCATATTCTTCATGGTCATAGATTTCCAGATTAATTCTGCGAAGAACCTCTGTCATATCTACCCACTCTGTTCTCATTCCCAAATACTTTTGAAGGAAGTCTACATTTACTACACTACCTGCGATACCCATGGATACCGCACCGATGTTCACATAGGACTTGTTCTTCATAATGCCTACTGCAACCGCAGCTCTGGCAAAATCCAAAATCTTCTTCTGCACATCTTCTGTAATGCTGGTTTCGTCCTTGTCCTGTACTTCGGTTCCATAGATGGAGAAGGCAGGAAGGCCTCTCTGTGCGTAAGCTGCCATAACTGCTGCCAGATATACAGCTCCCGGTCTTTCTGTTCCGTTAAAGCCCCAAACTGCCTTGATGGTATTGGGATTTAAGTCCATGGTCTCCGTTCCGTAGCACCAGCAGGGAGTAACCGTCAGGGTTCCCACTACATTTTCCTTGGAAAAATACTCCTCGCAGATAGCAGCTTCTCCACCGCCGCCAATGGTTGTGGGAGAAATCACTACCTCCACAGGCTCTCCGTCAGGATAACGAAGATTTTCTGAAATAAGCTGTGCAGCTCTCTTCGCCATGTTCATGGTTTGTTCTTCTAAAGACTCTCTTACTCCACCCCATCTTCCGTCAATGGTTGGTCTGATGCCGATTCTTGGATGATTCATATTGCCTCCTTTATAGTTAAAACACTCTATTACCTTAGATTTCCTTGTCAGAAAGAATACTCCCGAATTTCCGTTGCCTCGTAAATCAGCCTTCTTCCCTCTTCTAAACTTCCAATCTCCCCTTCTTTTTGTAAAAGCAGGAGAATATTGCCCAGGGCGGAACTTTCATAAGGGCCTGCCTTGACCCTTAGCTTTAAGTTCTTGGCTATCTTTTCCGCCAGGTACTCTGACCTTGCTCCTCCTCCAATCATCTGAAGTTTGGAGAAAGTCTTGCCTAAAATGCTCTCAATATCCTCTTTT
>CALHIC010000380.1 GCA_938030845.1 uncultured Oribacterium sp.
AAAGGGGCTGCTATGGTTTGGCGTAAGTATAGCATTGATACCACTGTTGAGGCGGAGGAGATTCTGGCCGCATTTCTTATGGAGGAATTGGGCATTGAGGGGGTAGAGTTTTCCGACCAGCTGGGGATTACCGAGGAAGAGGCGAAAACGATGTTTGTAGACCTTTATCCGGAGGGAGATGACAGCGTAGAGGATGCCACCCTTTCCTTTTATGTGGAAGTGCTTTCCAAAGAAAATAAGGAAAGGCGAAAGGAAGAGGTGGAAAAGGCCTTTTCCGACCCCTTGGTGGATCATTCCTATACTTTGAATTCTTCCAACATTTTCACCGAAGAGGAGTGCGAAGAAATTATCAGGGCAGTGGAGGAGGAACTGAAAAACATGTCCTCCTACTGTAATATCGGAAAGGGAAGTATCAGTCGTTCCGAAACGGAGGACAAGGACTGGATGAATGCCTGGCATGACTTCTTCCATTCCTTTTCCGTGGGAGATTTTTTCATCTGCCCAAGCTGGGAGGAGGTACCGAAGGAAGCTGAGGGGAAAATCCTGCTGTCGGTAGATCCGGGCACAACCTTTGGAACCGGACAACATGAAACCACCAAGCTCTGCCTTCAGGCTTTAGGAAAATACGGAAAGGGAAAGGAAAGGGTTCTGGATTTGGGAACCGGCTCCGGAATTCTGGGCATAGCTGCTCTCAAGATGGGAGCAAAGGAAGTATTCGCCACGGATTTAGACCCCCTTTGTGAGGGAGCAGTAGAAGAAAACCTTTTGAAAAATACCCTTTCCAAAGACCAAATGCCCCTTTTTATCGGTAATATTCTGGGACAGGAAAAGGAAGAGCTGGCCTTTCGTAAAAGCTGTGAAGAAAAGCCCTTCTCTTTGGTTTTAGCCAATATTTTAGCGCCGGTTATCATTGCCTTGGCACCGGAAGTACCGAAGTTTTTGGAAAAAGGAGGAATCTTTATTGCCTCCGGAATTTTGGAAGAAAAGGCGGAGGAGGTCAGAAAGGCTCTGAAAGCAGTGAAGGAATGGGAAATTCTGGAAGAGCTTAAAGAAGGGGAGTGGCACGCCTTTGTATGTAGGAAAAAAGTCTAATTAAGAAATTAAAAAGGATGTAGGAAGAAAGTATTACTCTTTTTTCCTACATCCTTTTTTAAATTTCAGCAGCCTTATCCTTCCTCATCAAAATCGCCTCTGCCTCATTGATGGCCTTCTCCACCATTTCCGCTACGATAGGCGCCAGTTTTTCCTCTGATTTCCGAATCTTCTCCGGGATAGGCTTGGTAACGGGATGCTTTGCCACGAAGATGGTACAGCAATCTTCGTAGGGTTCAATGGAGGTTTCGTAGGTTCCGATTTCCTGAGCCACATCTACGATTTCCTGCTTATCGAAGGCAATTAAGGGGCGGTAAACCGGAAGGGTGCAGACTTCATTGGTACATACCAGACTTTGCAGAGTCTGGGAAGCCACCTGTCCGATGGATTCTCCGGTGATTAAGCCGATACAGTTATTTTTATAGGCCAATGCCTCAGCAATCCGCATCATATAGCGGCGCATAATAATGGTCAGCTCCTCATGGGGGCAGTGCTCATAAATAGCCAGCTGAATATCCGTGAAATTTACCACATGGAGCAATATCGGTCCGGTATAGGTGGAAACCTGCTTCGCCAGATCCATAACCTTGATTTTTGCTCTTTCACTGGTGTAGGGTGGGGCATGGAAGTAGGTGGCCTCCAGTAAGGCTCCTCGCTTTGCCACCTTGTAGCCCGCAACAGGGGAGTCAATTCCTCCGGAAAGCAGTAGCATAGCCTTTCCGTTTGTACCCAGGGGCATTCCGCCCAGTCCGGGAATAATCTTTCCGTAAATGTTCATATACTGGCGGATTTCCACCCGAAGCTTCACGTCCGGCTTATGCACATCTACGCGAGCATTGGGGAAGGCCTCCAAAATGCTGTGTCCCAGTTCCTGATCCAGCTCCGGGGAGGTCATGGGATAGGACTTTTCCGCTCTTCGGCTTTCCACCTTGAAGGAAACATTGCTGTCGCCATAGGCTTCTTTAAAGTAGGAAAGAACTGCATTTTCCAAAACGGAGAAGTCCGGACTTAAAGGCACCTGCACCATGGGTGCAATGCCGGCAATACCGAAAACATGGCGAAGGGCATCAATGCACTCCTCATAGTCGTAGTCCTCGGACTTTACATTTACATAGATTCTTCCCCGTTCCCGGCTTACGGAATAGCTTCCGCTGGCCCGCTTTAATTTCATCCGAATATCATGCACCAGGGCGTCCTCAAAGACATAACGGTTCTTTCCCTTGGTGCCGATTTCTGCATATTTAATCAAAAATGCTTGGTATTGCATAATTCTCCTTCTTTACATAAGAAAAGTGCATGAAACCATGCACTTTTGAAAAGCCTTGTATATCTTCTTTCTTTCCGTTAAGATACAACAGTTAAATGATGTAAGGAGCCAGGTGGGATAAAATATCCTCCATCTCTCCATCATCAGCATGAATGTTCAAGTCGATGGGCTTGGAAAGGTCTAAGGAGAAAATTCCCATAATAGACTTTGCATCAATCACGTAACGACCGGAAACCAAATCAAAGTCCACATCAGAGTAATGAACCAACTCGTTTACAAAGGACTTAACTTTATCAATAGAATTTAATGAAATACGAACCGTCTTCACAGCTTACCCTCCTTTAAAAATGATAAGTTTATTGTAGTAATGAACGATTTTAAAGTCAAGCGAAAGCCGTGAAAGAACTGTAATTTTGCTAACATTGAGATAGATGCTTAGAATCAGTAGGGATATTAAGATTAGTCAATACAGAAAGAGGATAAAAATGAATTTAGCTGGACTGCGTTTTGCCATGCACAACTTAGGCTGCAAAGTCAATTCATATGAGACAGAGGCCATGACCGAAGCGATTTTGCAGGAAGGGGCCAGGCTGGTGGACTTTACGGAGGAGGCGGACATTTACTTGATTAACACCTGCTCCGTGACCAATATTGCGGACCGAAAATCCCGGCAAATGATTCATCAGGCTAAGCAGAGGAATCCGGAGGCCATCGTCATCGCCACCGGCTGCTATGTGGAAGGAAAGCAGGAGGAGCTGAAAGAGGATAAGGGTATTGATATTCTTATCGGAAATACCGGAAAAGGCAGGGTGGTAGAGCTGATTAAGGCCTATCGGGAGGCTATGCTGGAAAATGATGCAAGCCCCATGGAACCATTTTCTCCGGTGCGGGAGGAGGGAGAGTACGAAAATCTCTTCCTTTCCAAGCCGAAGGATAAGAGCAGAGCCTTTGTAAAGGTGCAGGACGGCTGTAATCAGTTTTGCGCCTATTGTATCATCCCCTATGTTCGGGGAAGAATCAGAAGTCGTAAGGAAGAGGACTGTCTGGAGGAGATTCGCCATTTGGCAAAGGAAGGCTTTCAAGAGGTGGTACTTACCGGCATTCACCTGTCTTCCTATGGATTGGATTTTGAAAATCTTTCCTATGAATATGCCAGCAGAAAGGCGGAAACGGGAGAGGCTTTACTCCATTTGATTTCTGAGGTGGGAAAGATTTCCGGTATTCAAAGAATTCGTTTGGGGAGTCTTGAACCTAGAATTATTACGGAAAGCTTTTTAGCAGGTTTAAAGGAAGTAGAAGCAATCTGCCCTCATTTTCACCTGTCCTTACAAAGCGGTGCGGAAAAGACCTTAAAGGAAATGAATCGTCATTATACTAAAGAAGACTTCAAAAAGGCGGTAGAGGATATCCGAAGAGTTTATCCCTTGGCGGCCATTACTACGGATGTGATTGTCGGTTTCCCCGGAGAAAGGGAGGAGGATTTTCAGGAGTCTCTTGCCTTTTTAAAGGAAATCTCCTTCTATGATCTCCACGTATTCAAGTTCTCCAGAAGGAAGGGGACGAAAGCAGACGAAATGAAGGAGCAGATTCCGGATAATATCAAAACAGCCCGCTCCAAAGAGCTTTTGGCACTGGCGTTGGAAGACTCTAAGGAATTTAGAGAGAAATTCTTAGGAAAAGAAAGCTCCATCTTGATAGAAGAAATTCGGGAAATTGAAGGAAAATACTATTACACCGGATTTAATAAAGAATATATCCGCTATATTCTGCCGGTACAGGATGAACTCTTGGCAGAGTACGAGGACGATAAGGAAAAGAAAGACGAAAGACTGGCCCAATTAGGAAAAGAAGCAATTGGAAGCATCAGAACGGTAAAAGGCTTAGAACTGAAGGGAGAGATGATTTTATCAGAGTGAGAAGAGCACGATGTAAAAAATGATAATGCTTTCCGTCAGTATAGGTCTGTAGCGGGGCACGCTCCCGCTAAGCTCGCCCTGCAGGGGTTCTAAGCTTTTAAAAGACAAAAGCCAAGAACCCGCGGGCTCACATTACCCCTGCTTCCAGACCTATACTGCGAAAAGCTTGCATAATCATGTTTTTTACAGCATGCTTTTTGAAGAATGGATTGGGGGAGCTTAGTCTAATATTTAGAGCGAATAAACCTATAAGTCTAAAATTCTATTGTTCCAATATTCAATTCCCTTAAGGGCTTCTATTCAAGCACTCTTCCCCGAACAAGGAGGGGCGATTTCTCAGGCTTTCGACTTTTGACATTTGTCTTAGATTCAAAATTTTTTTCAATTTTGCATTTTGGCATATTAATTCTATTACTTTTTTATTCAATGCATTCGGCTCGCTTTCTCGGTATAGGGCTTATGACGGGGGTAATCTGAGCCCGTCAGTACTTGCTGAAAGCGAGCAAAGCGATGCTTGAAGCTTAGTACCGATGCGTTGGCGAGGTTAGCGGGAGCGTGCCCCGA
>CALHIC010000381.1 GCA_938030845.1 uncultured Oribacterium sp.
TGATGCTCCATGGCGCATTTTACGGCCTTGGCAAAACGGGGCAAGTCTATATTTGTCGGGAGAGTACAACAAATGGGAATGTTATACATCATGGACTGAGGATCTTCATTACATTGCAAATAGACCCCTAACTGTGCTTCAGTCAAAGAATAATAATTGGCAATCATACTCTGATGAATGATTGGCTTAACTCCATCTGTTTTCTCAAGTAAATCGGAAATATAACGCACCGTCTTTCCACGAAGTATGATATCCGGAGTTAGTTCGTTAATTCCAGTATCTGCAATAAGTGCCAATACCTTGATGGAGTTACCACCCAGACTGAAAAAATCATCATCTATGCCAACAGTGCCACATTGAAGAAGTTTTTCCATACTCTGGCAAAGTAATGCCTGCCTATCGTTCTCAGGAGGAGCATAAATCCCCTTATATTCACAAACATCCGGCGGAGTTAGGGCAAGCCTATCCAGTTTTCCATTTGAATTTACAGGCATGCTCTCAAGCCTTTTGTAATACTGAGGTAGCATATACTCCGGTAATGTAAGCTTCAATGTTGTACAAAATGAGGAACTTGAAATCTCCCTTTCCCCAGTATAGTATGCCACAAGATAAGTTTGCCCCATAGAATTCTGAAAGCTTTTAACTACTGCATCCTTCACGGCTTCACAAGCTCGCAGGCATTTTTCTATTTCTCCAACTTCCACTCGCTGACCATTGATTTTAACCATCCAATCTTTGCGGCAGAGATAAACAATATTCCCACTTTCATTTCTGAAGCCTATATCTCCAGTTCGAACCAGTACTGTTCCATCCCTCTGTGCCGTTATGGTCTTGCCTGAAATATGCAAATAGCCATCCGCAAAAAAACCTTTAAGGCAAATTTCCCCCTCTGTATTTTCAGGAACCTCCTCGCCTTTTTTATTCAGTAGGAACACTTGAACCCCCTCAACAGGCTTCCCTATAGGAGTATTGTCATAAGCCTTATCCACAATAAAAAACAAGGCGGTTACCAGTGTCTCGCTCATTCCATAGAGGTTATACAATTCATATTGCGTACTATAAACATTTCGTAGGACATCACTGCCGGTAAGAATTCGTTTTATTCCTCTGCTCCCCTTATATAAACTAAGCATTTGCGGACTAATAAAAGAAATCGTGATTTCATACTGTTCAAAATATTTTTCCAGATGAAGTATATCTCGCCGTGTCGACTCACCTAAAATATGGACACACCCTCCCAAATTCAACGTCGCAAGATATTCCAGAATAAATACAACAAAAGACATTGATCCCGTAGCGCCAAAGCGGATAGGCGACACGCCCTCCAGCATAAGACTATTTCGCCTTATGGCATCACCAAGAGAACGCAGAGAATGTAGAATCCCCTTAGGCTTTCCGGTAGAGCCGGAAGTATAAATGAGTAAAGCAGGGGCAGAATCTTTCAAAATAACAGTTTTACCGGGCTTATAGGATTCTATATCCGAAAAAAAAGCTTTTTCAATGGTATATTTAGCTTGAGAATCCTGCAAAATACAATCTATTCGTTCTTTAGGATAATCCAAGACAACAGGCACAACCACGCATCCTGCTTTCAGCACGCCAATATAAGCAAGCACGTACTCCATGCTTCGTTCCATGCAAACCATGACTGCATCCCCTGGCTGACATCCTCGAGCTTTTAGCTTTGTAGCAACTCGCCCACTAAGCTCATTTAAGCGAGCATAGGATATCTCTCGTTGCCCATTCTGGTCCACAATTGCCGTCTGCTGGGCATAGTTAGCAATATTTATATTAAATTTTTCAAAATTAGTCATAGCTTTGTTTTAACTCCTTTTTCCACTATTATTCCGCTGTTATTCCACTGTCAATACTTCTAAAAAGCCCGTAATCTCCAATATCTCTCTAACTTCTGCAGAAGGATTTTTTACCAACATTTTTCCCTGCTGATTCATCCTCGCCTGGACAGACAAAAGTTGCTTAAGGCCTGCAGAGGAAATATATTCCAGTCCAGCAAGATCCAGTACCAATGTTCCTATTCCAGCGATGGAACTCTTAATCTCCTCACTCAGTGTGGAAGCTGTTGTCATATCCAATCTCCCCTGCAAAGAAAGAACGAGTTCCCCTCCATTTATTTTTTTGTTCACAGTCATCTCTGCCTCCTTTCAGATGATAAGTATTTTATTTTTAGACACACAAAAAACCAGAGAAGACATCCAAAAAGCAAACGACTTCTCTGACTTCTTATTTATTGTTTGGATGTTGTATGTTCCGTTCTACTCTCTTCCATTATGAGGGTCTTTTTACCATCCATGGACCACACCCCTCTTCCTTTTCTGTTTCACATGAAAAAGTGCCAAAACACGGTCATTCTATCCCATCTGTCACAACCATACATTGACATAAATTACTGCCGTTTTTCTATTATTTTTCGTGCATTTACTCTAATTAATTATACTTAAAAAAGATTTAATTTTCAACAATATGGTCAAATTTTTTCCAAAACATCGCAAAAATACGCAAATTTCTTCAAGTTTCATATTTATTATTCAATAGCTTCTATAATTTTGTAATGCCCCTATGCATTTTTTCGCATTGTGCTATAATTTTTTGAGGAATTTCTTTGCAATCGATTCCAAAATCATTTTACTGATTGCTTGTATAGATAAGGAGGAATCATGATCCTAATTGAAAACGGAACCCTGATTAGTCCCAGAGAAAGCTTCCTTGGAGACATTTTGATAGAGGGAGAAAAAATCAAGAAAATTTTCCGAAAGGACAGTCCTAATTTCCAGGCCGAGAAGGATGCCGCTTTGGCTTCCGAAAATGCTGTGGAAAGAATTGATGCCGGCGGAAAACTTATTTTCCCGGGCTTTATTGATTGCCACACCCACTTTGAACTGCATGTTGCAGGC
>CALHIC010000382.1 GCA_938030845.1 uncultured Oribacterium sp.
AAAGAAGGTGCCCTTTCGGATCCTTTTCCTGGATGCGAGTGATGAAGTGCTGATTCAACGCTATAAGGAAAGCAGAAGAAGTCATCCTCTGTCCAAAGAGGGCAGGATTCAGGATGGAATTGCAAAGGAAAGAGATAAGATGGCCTTTCTTCGGAAAAAGGCTGATTTAATTATCGATACCTCCAGGCTTTTAACGAAAAATCTCCGGCAGCAGCTTAAGGAGATTGTGCAGGAGGAGAAAAAGTATCAGAATCTTCAGCTGTCCATTCTCTCCTTCGGCTTTAAATATGGGATGCCGGAGGACTTGGACTTGCTTTTTGATCTTCGATTTCTGCCAAACCCCTATTATGATCCCAATCTACGGAATCATACCGGGGAGGAAAAGGAAGTCCGGGATTTTGTGTTTTCGGATGGAAATGCCCAAATCTTTTTAGATAAGCTGGTGGATTTGTTTCAATTCCTGCTTCCCCTTTATGTGGCGGAAGGAAAGAATCAGCTGGTATTGGGACTGGCCTGCACCGGAGGAAAGCACCGTTCCGTCACTATGGCGGAAAAATTGTATCAATCCCTAAAGGAACATGCGGATTATGGGATTCGACTGGAACATAGGGATATAAAGAAATGATATAAGTCCTCAAAAATATAAAAACTTCATAAAAAATAGAAAAAATAACAAAAAACAGCGTAGAAAATTACCAAGAGACAAAAGTGATGGCAGAAGAAAAACAAGCGAAAAAAGCTTCTTTTTCCCGGAAAGTGAAGGAGGAGCTTAGGAGAATAGACTTTACAGCATTGGAAAAAACCTTTAAAATTAGGGCGGATGATGAGAAGGGAAGAAGGGAAAAACTGCGACAGGTTTTTCTTTCCAACGCTTCTTTAACTAATCCCCAAAAAGAATATCATTTGGAATTTGTTTTTTCTAAAGAAGAGGAGGGTAGAGAAGTAGAAGAAATTCTACGGCATTATTCTCTACATCCAAAGCAGGGAAAAAGAGGCAAAAACCGGATGGTATACCTAAAGGATGCTTCGGAAATCGCAGATGTTTTAAAGCTCTTAGGGGCAGTGGATGCCTTGATGGAATTGGAGAATGCCCGCATTTTAAAGGAGGTCAGCGAAAATGTTAACCGGCGCGTAAACTTTGAAGCCGCAAACATTAATCGCACCGTGAAAGCCAGTTTAAAGCAGCAGGAAGAAATTCAATACATCGAGGAAGTCTTAGGACTGGATCAACTGGAGAAGGCCCTGCAAGAGGTGGCAAAGCGTCGTTTGCAATATCCGGATGCTTCTTTGGAGGAGCTTGCACAGGGATTAGAGCCCCCTATAGGAAAGAGCGGGGTGAATCATCGCCTGCGTAAATTGGCCAGAATTGCAAAAGAACTTCGGGAGGAACAATCCGCTACGCATAAGAAATAGGATTAAAAAAATAAAATATGCAAAAGAGGAGCTTTCCTCGCAAAGGTACATTGGTTAGGCCTGCATTTTCAAGACAATTTAGACAGACAGCTTTGGAACTGAGGATGGAGTGAGGACACTCTGCGTTTAGGGAGCTCAAATGCACCAGGGAGGCACAGACCATGAAAGACAGTAATGTAACCGTTAACTTATCAAACAAAACAGATGATCATCCGGTGGCGATGCTCGTACAGATTGCCAGTCGCTTTCAATCCAGCATCTATATGACGGAGGGAAGCAGAAGGGTAAATGCAAAATCCATTATGGGAATGATGGCACTCGGCATTAATAACGGCGCAGAGCTATATGTATCTGCAGAGGGAGAAGATGAAGAGGATGCGATTTCAGCAATCAGCGGATATCTTCTTGGAGAAGCGATTTAAACAGAGGAGCTCGGAAACGGGCTCCTTTTTCTATACAAAAAGACTAGGCAATACGGAAATTAGCCTGTACAGTATAGATAGAAATTGACAGCGCTTATGGAAAAGTGATTACAGTAGCATAGTGCTTACTTAAAGTGCTTATGGCAAGTGTATATATAGAAGGATAGAAAATGGCATTTACACACTTACATGTACATAGCAGCTATAGTTTGTTGGATGGCTCCGGAAAGATTCCGGAGATGATTGCCAGGGTGAAGGAGCTTGGAATGGACGCCATTGCCCTTACAGACCATGGCGTTATGTACGGTGTGATTGACTTTTATAAAGAGGCAAAGAAGCAGGGGATTCATCCTATTCTGGGCTCGGAAATCTACCTAAGTCGTTCCATGGAGGAGCGTTTTATCCAAAAGGGGGAGGCCAGATACTACCATCTGGTGCTTCTTGCGGAAAATGACATAGGCTATCATAACCTGATGAAGCTGGTGTCCTTGGGCTTCACCGAGGGCTATTACTATAAGCCCAGAGTGGACTATGAGGTTTTGGAAAAATACCATGAGGGAATCATTGCCCTGTCTGCCTGCCTTGCGGGAGAGGTATCCAGAAATCTGCGGCTTTCTCAGTATGAGGAGGCAAAACAGGCGGCACTCCGCTATGAAGGCATTTTCGGAAAGGGGAATTTCTTCCTGGAAATGCAGGACCACGGCTATGCGGAGCAGAAGCTGGTGAATCAGGGCATGCTTCGTTTGCATGAAGAAACCGGGATTCCCCTGGTGGTGACCAATGATATTCATTATACCTATAAGGAGGATGCCAAGGCCCATGACATCCTGCTTTGTTTGCAGACCGGAAAAAAACTGATGGACGAGGATAGAATGCGCTATCCCGGAGGACAGTTTTATATCAAAAGCGAAGAGGAAATGGAAGAGTTATTTCCTTATGCCAAGGAAGCTCTGGAAAATACCGCAAAAATTGCCAAGCGTTGTCAGGTGAATATTACCTTCGGGGAATATCATTTGCCGAAATATCCTGTGCCGGAGGGACATACCGCCTACAGCTATTTGGAGGAGCTTTGTCTT
>CALHIC010000383.1 GCA_938030845.1 uncultured Oribacterium sp.
AAATTACCATGTCCGAAGCACATATGTTAGTAGCTGTAGGCCAAAGAGAAAATAAAGCAATGAGCGAAGTGGCTGAAGCAGCTTCCCTTACAAATGGTACTGTTACAACAATGATTAAAAAATTAGAATCGAAAGGTTATGTTATGAGAACCCGTGATGGTGCAGATAAGAGAATCTTACGTGTTAGGCTAACAGATAAAGGTAAAGAAGTGACTATTATTCATGAAAACTTTCATAAAAAGTTGACAGAAGCAATTTTAAACTCAATCTCTCAAGAAGAAAAGATAGTATTAACGTCAACTATAGAAAAAATTCATCGTTTTTTTTCTGATTTGAGGTAAATATGGGAATAAAAATATTAGTAAACTTACGAAGGAATGCTATCAAAAGAATATTAAAGAATTTACAATTGATAGAGTTCACCAGGTTATCCAAGATTTCAATTATGATTATATATCCGGATATTATATATCAAAAGATTCCAATAATGGCTTATTAATCAAGGCGGTAATGTTAGTGGGTTCTCTTTTTAGGAGCAGTGTAAGAAGAACGTTTATAATGTTAACGGTATTAATGGCATTATTGGTGAAAGATATTTTAGATAAAAGGCTAAAATGGATAAGTTTAGGATTGATTGCAAGTCTAGTGGGAACATTTTATATTGCGTATTATGGAACTTGTGGCGAATATCCCAGGACTATGCTTTGTGTAGTTCCTATAAGCTTTATAGCGATGGTATATATTTTAAATCAATGTAACAGTCTTAATGGAGAGAAAGATTGCTTATCCTTTGGAAGACGAAAGTGATTATTGAATATATTCCTTAAGTGCTTACTACAGGGACAATCAGAAAGGAGCCGGAATTTTGAACTTATCTATTTCGAATATAGCATGGGACAAAGAGAATGATGAGCAAGTTTATCATTATATGAAGGAGTTCCAATTTGAAGGTCTGGAAATTGCACCAACAAGAATACTACCGGATGAGCCATATGATAAGCTGAGAGAAGCCTTAGAGTGGAAAGAAAGGCTATCTCTTCAGTATGGATTTAGTATTTCTTCTATGCAGTCCATCTGGTATGGTCGTAAAGAAAATCTTTTTGGAACGATTGAAGAACGAGATACTTTAAAGGAGTATACAAAAAAAGCTATTGATTTTGCTTCATGTATTGGCTGTAAAAATCTTGTTTTTGGTTGTCCTAAAAATCGCTTTTTGCCGGAAGGAATGGATAGTACTAAAGCAATTCCCTTCTTTAAAGAGTTGGGAGACTATGCTTCTAAGAAGGGAACTGTAATCGGCATGGAAGCCAATCCGCCGCTTTATAACACGAATTATATAAATGCTACTTTTTCTGCATTAGAATTGATAGAGCAAGTTGATTCTGACGGCTTCAAATTGAATCTTGATGTGGGGACTATGATAGTTAATGATGAATCAGTGATGGATTTAAAGTCTAAGGTAAAGTGCATTAATCATGTTCATATTAGTGAGCCTTGCCTAAGACCGATTGAGGAAAGAACATTACACTTTGAGTTAAAAGATCTTTTGCTTTCAGAAGGGTATAAAGGATTTATCTCTATAGAGATGGGGAAAGTGGAAGATCTTTCTGTCCTAAGAAAAAAGATGGAGTATGTAGTTAAAGTATTTATGAAATAGAAATAATAGTATTACGTTACCGGTAAGGAGAATTATATTGTTGTATGAAGGAATAAGAGGTGTCCCTACATTTGAAAGTTTTGAATATGCATCAAAAACAAAGGACTATGTCGTGCTGATTCCCATAATTAATGAGGGAGAACGCATCCTGACTGAATTAACCCGGGCAAAAGAGTCTAAGATTAGTGACTTTGCAGATATCGTTATCTGCGATGGTGGTTCTACGGATGGCAGTACGGAGGAAAGGAATCTCCGGAGTTTAAATGTGAATTCTTTGCTTGTGAAGAAGGTCATCGGAAAACAAGGCGCACAGCTTCGTATGGGATTTTGGTGGGCTCTTGAACGAGGGTACAAAGGCATTATCACTATCGATGGGAATAATAAAGACAGCATAGAGGATGTTCCTCGCTTTATAGAGAAGCTACAAGAAGGATATGATTTTGTTCAGGGCTCGAGATTTATAAAAGGCGGGAAAGCTATTAATACACCACTGCTTAGATTTTTGTCTGTAAAGTGTATTCATGCACCAATTATCTCTATGACTGCGCATCAGAAATTTACGGATACGACAAATGCCTTCCGCGCTTATTCTAGACGTTATCTGACGGATGATAGAGTACAGCCCTTTAGAGATATTTTTATGACTTACGAATTATTGGCTTACTTATCGGTTAGAGCAACACAAATAGGAATGAAAGCTTGCGAAATACCGGTTACCAGAGCATATCCTAAAAAGGGAAAAACACCTACAAAAATTAGCTTTTTTAAAGGTAATTTAACGTTATTGAAGATTCTAATAGGAAATGCAAGAGGCGTGTATAATCCGAAAAGTAGTTATTAAAAATATGCTATGATATTTAGAGAAATGGAGGTGGCATCATTT
>CALHIC010000384.1 GCA_938030845.1 uncultured Oribacterium sp.
CTCCGAAATCGTACAGCGAAGAGGAATCCCCTCCTCTTTGGATAGGGCAAAAAGCTCCACAGGGAATCCCTGATAACGGAATTCTTCTTCCGTAAGCTTGCATTCTTCTCTTCTCTTTTCAATTCCTTCTTTGGCTTCTCCCGGCTTTAATAGACCGGATAAGTCTCCCTTTACATCGGATAGAAACACCGGAATTCCCAGGGAAGAAAACTTTTCCGCTAAAACTTTTAAGCTTACCGTCTTACCTGTTCCCGTTGCTCCGGCTATAAATCCGTGACGGTTAATTTTATCGGAAAGAATAGAAATTCTTTTTCCTTCTTCGTTTATGGCAAAATCAATTTTAGACATAGGCTCTCCTTCTTATTGAATCATTAATGCCATTTTACCCGAAAAGCACATTCTTGAACATTGCTTTTTTTAATAAACTTGTCAAAACTCCCAGTGCTATGCTAGGATATAAAAAAGCTATGGAGGAAAAGAATATGATGATTTCAACCAAAGGCCGTTATGCCTTAAGTACCCTGATTGATATAGCTGAACAGGAAAAGAAAGGAAATCCCGTTTCTATTAAAGAAGTAGCGGAACGACAGGGAATTTCCGTAAAATATTTAGAGCAGATTATCGCCCTGATGGTGAAGGGCGGATTTTTAAAGAGTGTCCGGGGAGCCAAGGGAGGATATCTTCTTTTAAAGGAAGCAAAGGATATTTCCGTGGGAGATATTTTAGATGCTGCGGAGGGAACCCTCTCTCCTGTGGATTGTGTGAAAGAGGGAAGTAATTGTGAAAGGTCTGCCAGCTGTCCCACCTTTCCCTTATATAAGGAAATAGACGAAGCCATCTATGCCGTAGTGAATCGCTATAGCCTGGAGGATTTACTGCAATGCAATTCCAAAGGAAAGCTGGAGCATTGTCCGAGTAAGAACTAAGAAAAGAGAAAATCCAAACAAATCTTATAGTGCTGATGTAAAACGATATATCCTACATTAGCTGAGCATTAAGAACTAAAAAAGACGATGAATTTCTTCATCGTCTTTTTCTGCGTGCGACAGGATTCGAACCCACGACCTTCTGGTCCGTAGCCAGACGCTCTATCCAGCTGAGCTACGCACGCTTGCGAAACGCAAGGAATATCATAGCAAAGCTTCATTTTCCTGTCAAGCACTTCTTCTAAATCTCATCCATTGCACCGTTTCTCTCCAAGATTCCGGGAATCTCTGCAAGAGATACAATACGATAACGGAACTCTGCACGAGAGCCTGCCAGCTCCTTTAATCTTCTGGAGATTCTCTGGTAAATAATGGCACAGTCTTCTCTCTTGGTTCCAATCAGAAGAATCAGATACTGGGAGGAAGAATACTTGGTGTAAACGTCTCCCTTTCTTAAGCCTTCGGATAAAGACTGCTGTAAAATCTCAGCACGGGTGTTCAGCTTATCCTGATTCTGGATGGGCTTTCCTTCATAATCCACCAAGGTGCAAAGCATCATAAAAATGGAAGAACCTCTTCTTTCCAGATTTCGTCTAAGTACATGATAAACGTCAATAAAACTGGTGAAGGGGCAAAGGTAAGCGCCAATCTTCCTGGTTCCCATCTCGCTCTTCAGCTTCTCGTCCTTACGAACAATGTTGGCCTGAATCTGACGGATATCGTCGGTTACTACACGAACATTGTCGGAAAGTCTTTCGTAGCAAGCCCGTAAAGCATCGGGAATGGGTACTTCCAACTCGTCCTGATAGTAGTGAGCGCACTTCATGTATAAATCGTAGGCGGTCTTATAATCCTTCTTCAGAATCAAAGCATCAATCATCTCGATCTGCCATCCGTTGTCCGGATAGATTTTATTGGCCTGATCGTACATCATGAAAAGCTCTTCGTATTCCTGATGCTCACGGTAATAAGCGCCAAGGAACTCAATCACCTCATCATATAAGCGCTTTAAGCGAACACTCTCCAGAATAACCCAGTAATCTGTGGCAAATTCCGGTAGCAATTCTCCCTTGTAAATCTTAAAAGCCTTCTGATAGTAGGATAACTTCTTTGCATCTTCCTTACTATTCTTCGCCTTTAAGCAAATATCTTCGAACTCCTGCACATCCATCACATAGTCATACTCAGGAAGATACTCCGGAGCATAGATTCCTCTTTTTCCGTCAATAATCTTCTTTCCGGGCATCCCCGCCTTCTTCAACTGGGTTCTCGCCTGGTGGAGCAGGTTATTCAAGCTGTTATTTTCATCCAAAAGGGACTTATGACCGAAAATTCCATCAATCAAATCTCTTTTGGAAATGCCCCCCAACCCTCTTAAGAGGACAATTTCGGTGAGCTTTAGGAAATTGGCTTTATTGTTATTTCCTAAGTCTAACTGCTTGTCCCCGACATAAAGAGAAAAGCCACCCAGCATCTCTACATAAATTCTACTTTTCTTTTTCGCTTCCATAATCGTCCTTTATCAAAAATACCATTTGTTCCTGCCTATTTTAAGATTTTTTTTATCGCTTGTAAAGCTTTAAAAGGATAAATATTTTGGCTTTTTTCAATATTTCCTGTATTATACTAGGAAAAACGAAAAAAAGGAGACTCCTATGCGAATTTTATTAGTAGAAGACGAGAAAATTCTATCTAAGAGCATTAAAATGATTTTGGAGCGGGCGGAGTATGAAGTGGATACGGCGTATGACGGGGAAGAGGCTTTGGAGTATGCCAAAACCGCCATTTACGATTTAATGATTTTGGATGTGATGATGCCCAAGCTGAACGGTTATCAGGTAGCCAGACAGCTGCGTAAAGAAAAAAACGGTCTGCCTATCCTGATGCTTACCGCCAAAAGCCAGCTGGAGGATCGTATCGAAGGCTTGGAAGGGGGCGCTGACTACTATCTTACCAAGCCCTTTGACAAAAGAGAGCTTCTGGCCTGCATCTCCGCCTTATTACGAAGACAGGGACAGGAAGTGAACAGCTTAAGCTTCGGAGATTTAAGTCTGGATTTGGATAGTAAGGATCTTTCTTCCGGAGCAAATAGTCTGAAGCTGTCCAAAAAGGAATTTGAACTGATGCGTATGCTTTTACAAGGAAAAAATCAAATTCTAAGTAAGGAGCAGATTCTCCAAAAGGTTTGGGGCTATGACAGTGATGCGGTGGAAAATCATGTGGAGGTTTATATCGGATTTCTCCGAAAAAAGCTCAGACTTTTGGAAAGCAGGGTTAGCATCCAAAGTCGTAGAGGTCTGGGATATTTTCTGGCAGAGCAGGAAGAGGGCAAAGAGGAGTAAAAAAGCTTAAAACTTTTCTTAAAAAAAACGAATAAGTAAGGTAAGAAAGGAAAGTAATGAAAAAACAGAAAATTCGTATTATGGCACTCCTCTTTTTGCTCTTTACGGTGATGCTACTGATATTATCCTTCACCAACTTTAACTATAGTAAAAAGGCCCAGGAGGAGCAAATGGATATGGAGCTGGAGCAACTGATGTTCCCCGGCTTTCGAAACGGACATGAGGCTCTACCCAGTCGCTATTTTTCCTATGTAATTTTGGAAATTGGTGAGAATAACGAAATCACAAGCCAGCAAAGTTCCCCGGCCTGGGACTATTCCACCCTTGATTCTCCCCCCTCCGAAAAAAGTCCGGAAGGAAAGGATTCGGGTTCTCCTCCGATGGATATGAAGAGCAAACAAAAGGATGCCCCTTCGGAAACAGCTGCAGAAACAAGCTCTCCGAAAACTGATGCGGAAAGCAACGAAGAAATCTACACCGATGAGAGCTCCGAAGTCTTAAATACT
>CALHIC010000385.1 GCA_938030845.1 uncultured Oribacterium sp.
CTACCTGTTCTCCTACATAGGAATGCGCGCCGGTGATTAAAATACGAATAGATTGCTTATCTTGCTTTACTTTCAAACCGGATTTTAGTTCCGACATGTCTTTGTCCTTATCAACATATCCTGCCTGCTTCAACTGTCCCGTTCCCCCTTCTACCACGCCATCCTTTCGTAGCACGGAAAAGATAGTTCCGAAGAAACAACGCAGATCCATAAGGAATCCAATTTTCTCTACATATTCTCCGTCCAGCTTTGCCTTATCCGGAATCTCTATGGAATCTCTTCCGTTAATCTGCGCCCAACCGCTGAGCCCCGGCTGGATATCGTTGGCATTATATTTATCTCGCTCTGCGGTAAGCAAATCCTGATTCCATAAGCCCGGTCTTGGCCCGATGATAGACATATTTCCCACAAAAATATCCCAAATCTGAGGAAGCTCATCCAAGGAATGAGCCCGAAGGAATTTGCCCATGCGAGTAATATACTGCTCCGGATTCTCTAGCATATGAGTTGGGGTATCGTGGGGAGTACACATCTTCATGCTGCGGAATTTATGCAGTGGAAAATAGCGTTTGTTCTTCCCTAGACGCTTCTGGGTGAAAAAGACAGGTCCCGGATCATCCAAAAAGATGGCGATGGAGAGGCAAAGAAAAACAGGAGAGAGTAAAATCAAAGCAAAAGCGGAGAGGATGGTATCTCCTCCCCTTTTGATTACTCTTGTATAGAAATTGGGAATATAGTCACTATCTCCTACCGCCTCCAGATGTCCTCTTACCCCGTCAGCATTCTCCGCCTCCAGAGGATTTTCCACGAAAATAACTTTCTTTCCCTCAAATGGATTCCGATATTCGGAAGATTGATTTCCTCCTTTCTTATTTTGGAAAATAGAAGCCTTTTTATTTCCTAAGCAAAGCTTCTTTTCTTTTCCGGAAAGCTCAGAGGAACAGGATTTCTTTTTCCATAGGGAAAGGAAGAGAGAAAGGCCCGCCAGACATCCTCCCAGAATAAGCGCTATCCAAGCTTTCTGATTGCTATCTTTATGATTTCGCATAAGTCCTCCACTCTCTTGCTTACAGTTTCCATCGC
>CALHIC010000386.1 GCA_938030845.1 uncultured Oribacterium sp.
GGGAAGAGCTTAGAATTACCCATATGATCTATGAGGGATTGCAGAGCTTGGAGGGAGAACAGGAAGAGCTGCAGCTGGAAAAATCCTATCAAAACTTAATAGAAGAAGCCAATTTTTTTATCTTCCAAAACCATTTTTTCAGGGGACTGAGAATTGTGGTACATTCCCTTCTTTTTTGGGCAGTTTTCTTTTCTGCCTGGTATAGTTTGTACGGATTTATAGGATAGGAGTAAGGCATTGAAAAGAGAGAAAATCTTATTAATCGATGGTCATAGTATTTTGAGCAGGGCCTTTTACGGGGTTCCTTTTTTAAACAACAAAGAGGGAATTCCCACCAACGGCATCTATGGCTTTTTAAACATTTTGTTTAAAGAGATAGAGGTGGAAGAAACGGAATATGTGGCGGTGGCCTTTGATGTCCCCAAGCCTACATTTCGTCATAAGCTTTTCCCGGAATATAAGGGAACCAGAAAAGGAATGCCGGAGGAACTTAAGGAACAGGTTCCTTTATTGCAGGAGCTTTTACGGAAAATGCATATGCCCCTCCTGATGATGGAGGGCTTTGAAGCGGATGATATTCTGGGAACCGTTGCAAAGCAAATGCAGGCAGAGGGAAAGGAAGTGGTAGTGGTGTCCGGAGATCGGGACCTGTTACAGCTTTCCGATGAACATATTAAAATCAGTATTCCCAAAACCTCCAAAGGAGAGACCAAGGTTTTTTCCTATTATCCTAAGGATGTGGAAGAGGAATGGGGGGTAAGTCCTATAGAGTTTATTGATTTGAAGGCTCTTATGGGAGACAGCTCCGACAATATTCCGGGAGTTCCGGGAATGGGAGAAAAAACTGCTACATGGATTATCCAAAAATATAAAAGTATTGAAGAGGCCTATGCCCATGCAGAGGATCCAGAGTTTAAGGTACCCAGAAAACCAAGTGCCGGAAAGGATCTTAAGGAGAATTTTGAACTGGCGAAGCTTTCCAAGGAGCTTGCCACCATCAATATCCATGTGCCCATCACCTTGAACTTTTCCGATTGTAAGTGGGAAAACTATGCCAATTCCGAAAGTAAGGAATTGATTAGAAAGTGGGAATTCCGTTCCCTTTATTCCCGCTTTGAAGAGGCGGAGACTACAATGGAGAAAAAGCTGAGTCTTCCGGCCTGGAAGG
>CALHIC010000387.1 GCA_938030845.1 uncultured Oribacterium sp.
AATGCATATGCAAATGATCCGGGAAAAAATCTGCAGAATCTTTCGATATACGCAAAGAGATTGCATGTGTATAAAAAAGTGACAGAACTAATGGAGGTGTTACTGAATGGCTGATATTGCCGCATCCGTGCTCGCACGACTCAAAAATAAAGCTGCTGAAAGCGGCAGAAGCTATCAGCTCTGCCTGCAACTCTTCTGTCAGGAGGAGTTTCTGCGCAGACTGGAAAAGTCCAAATATGCAGAAAACCTTGTATTAAAAGGTGGTCTGTTCATCTATTCTCTCACTGACTTTGATAGCCGTGTTACAGTTGATGTTGATTTCTTGCTCAGGAGGATACCAAACACACCGGAACAGCTCAAGGCCATATTGGAAGAAATCATAGTGACAGACACCGGCAACGACTTCATTACCTTTGAAATCAGGGATGTGGCTCCCATTGCTGTGGCAAAGAAACATGCCGGAATCGGCGCTTTCCTTTTGGCGAAGATCAAGAATACGAAAACTCCTTTTGGTATAGACTTCGGTGTCGGTGATGTAATCGTTCCGAAGCAGGAAAAGAGAAAGATACCGACGCAACTTGCCGATTTTGATGCCCCAACGGTCAACACGTATTCTTTGGAAACCACAGTAGCTGAAAAACTGGACGCTATCCTTTCTCTAATGGAATTCTCCAGCAGAATGAAGGACTATTACGACCTTTATTATCTCGCCAATAAGTTCGATTTCGACGGTGCAACGCTGACAAAAGCACTGCATACGACCTTTAAAAATCGTGAGCATCACTTTACGGTGAAGCAGTTCGAGCAGATTATGACCTTCGGTAGCGACGACGCTATGCAAAAAAAGTGGAAAGCCTTCTGCCGAAAGATTGATACAAAGACCGATGATTTTATTACGGTGCTGAAAACGATAAGAAAATTCTTGTCAGAGCCGTACAATGCAGCGGTAGAGAATAAAGAATTTGTTGAAATATGGTCTACTTCCAACGGAAAGTGGAATCCAAACTGACTGTTCGAGAATAGGAAAATGGGTGTTTACCCTTTTCTTTAGCGTAATGTATAAGGTAGTTGAATATAGCCGTTTTATTCTTCAAAGCTTCCGGCCATATACTTGCGTCCCCAGTCCCGCATGGAATGGATAATGTCTGTAAGGGTTTTTCCTCTCTCCGTAAGGGAATATTCGGTTTTGGGCGGAATCACAGGGTAGACTTTCCTATGGATTATTCCGTCATGTTCTAATTCCTTAAGCTGCTGTGTCAACATTTTGGCGGTAGCTTGAGGAATATATTTTTGTAGCTCATGATATCGCAAGGTTCCATCGTGGATGAGATGGCAGAGAATAATCATTTTGTACTTTCCGCCAATCTGAGAGAGCGTTGCCTCTACGGGACAATGAAACAATTTTTCTGAATTTGAATTTTTTTTTGTCATTTTTTTGCTCCAAATTCTTCCGGAAATTCATAGAAAAAGTCAATAAAATCAAGACTTTATCATGGTTTCTAAAAAGTAAGTATATTACTGAAAAGTGAGTATCTCACTAAAAAGTGCGTTCTTGCTGAAAATATACTAACTGTTTAGGATAACATAATCAAGTTGGTAAGAAAAAAATTATATCCAACAGAGATGAACTCATAGAACAGAACAAAATATAGTAGGAAGAAAAGAGGGAAAAATCATGGATTTTATAACACTGGCAAAGAGTCGTTACTCTGTTCGCAATTATAGCGAGAGGCAGATAGAAAAAGATAAGCTGGATAAGATTTTAGAGGCGGCACATATCGCACCCAGTGCCAGAAACAAGCAGTCTGCCAGAATTTATGTTGTGCAAAGTACGGAAGGAATTGAAAAGCTTCGTTCCCTTACCAGATGTACGTACAATGCGCCAACGATTCTGATGATTGGCTATGAGGAGTCCGAGCAATATCGGAATGAAATGGAAGAGGGAATTCTTTCCGGTCAGCAGGATGCCTCCATTGTGGCTGATCATATGATGCTTGAGGCGGCAGAGCTTGGACTAGGCTCTGTATGGGTGGATGGGTTCCCCAATACCAAGACGGCAGAAGTATTTCATTTGCCAAAGTCTGTAAAGCTGGTATGCCTGATGCCTCTAGGCTATGCTGCGGATGACGCAATGCCGGCACCGATGCATGAGAAGTATAGACCCATTGAAGAAATGGTGAAGATGCTATAGAGAAGAACTCTGGTAGAAGGCTTTTGTATGAAAATGGAGTGATTTTTAGACATCCGGAAAATAATCTGATAATATCTTAAACAAAACAAGACTTTATACAGCGACTAATCTAAAATGAGACTTTAGATTAGTCGCTATTTAGTATAGTATTGAGAATAGAAGGACGCAGATTAAATAATTGCATGACTGCACATCTATAGAATAGACAGAAATGGCTTTAGTGAATAGAATGGAAAAGATATGAAAAAAATCAGTAAAAGCATGAAAATCAGTATCATTTTGGGCGTCTTTTTTGGCCTTTTTCTACTCTTTGTTAAACTATGGTTTCAGCTTAGTA
>CALHIC010000388.1 GCA_938030845.1 uncultured Oribacterium sp.
CGGCGTCATAACCGGAATGGGCTGGGTAAATCCCTTCAAAAATCCAATAACTCCACCTGCCTTAATCTTGTTGGCAATGATGATTACGTAAACCGTAAGTGCCCAGGCTGCCTCTGTGGACAGATCTGCGGTAGGGCTTCGTAATCCTGTCAAACTGATTAAGTTGGAAACGAGACTGGTGCCAAAAAGGGCTGCCACAAAAGGAATCATCTTATCAAACTTGGTTCCTCCCGTATTACTGCGCACTAAGTTGTTGGCACTTTCTACAATCAGCTCTGCAATGGCTTGTCGTTTACTAATATTTTCCACCCGCAGATTTCGGGTAAGGAAGATACATAGTCCGGTGATAATCGCCATAACAATCCAGCTGACTACTAGGGTTTCCGAAAGCAGAAAATCTCCTAGGAAAGGAATTCCTGTAGGAATTTTAAGGAATATTTTTGCTCCAGAAATATCAAAATTCATACTCTAGTTTTCACCTCCTTGTGTTTTCGTATTCTTTTTCCAGTCGAGAACCCCTCGTATTCTCAGAAATGCTCCCGGAAAAAGTAAGGGAACAATACCCGCTACGGCGTTAAAAATGGGAGCGATTAGCGCTATCACAATCCAAATCAACTGTAGCATGGTACGGTTTCGGTAAGATGCTCTCATCTTCTGGTAAGCATCCTCCTGATTTTCCGTGTTGACAATCTCCTGAACAGTAATCCCCATGAGATAAAAATTCATTACTGCCACAAAGCTTCCCAATACGGCGGAAAGAATCACCTTATAATCAAAGCTGACTATTTCCGGTTTTGCTATATGAAGAAAGAAAAAACAGATTAGCAGCACAAGGCAAGCTATTCCGCACTGCACAGCAATCTGCACAGTTTCTTTTTTCACAGTAGATTGTACCTTCATTTTTCTTATCCTTTCTAATGTAAAAGCTAAAGTCGGAGCTTCCTAACGATGTTGGTTAAAAGCCCGGTCCTTTGTCTCTTGCTTCTTCTCTTTCTCGGAGACAGACAGGTAAAACTTATAGGCTGTCATAAAGGAAGCCGCAAGACCGAAGAAAAATGCAGGCAGGTATATCCAGTAAGAAAGGTGAAAGTGCTCTCTTAATTGATATGCCACAAATAAGCATAATAAAAGCGGCATTGCAAGGGATAATCCAAACTGACTCAGAATCGTTAGATT
>CALHIC010000389.1 GCA_938030845.1 uncultured Oribacterium sp.
AAAGCTTTTTTTCCGATTACCTTTAAGCGTGACGGAAATATTAGTCTTCCATTAGCAAGATTCTTCTCAGTGAATACCCCTTCTCCAATTTCTTCTATAGAATCAGGCAATCGCAAATCTCCGGTAAAATCTCTAAATCCTTCCAGGGAATGGGGATCCAAGGCGGTAATATTTCCCTGCAATTCTAAATGAACATCATTTAGACAAAAGGACATTTTTGTATGAGCATATAGATCCCCATTTTGCTTAATTCCCTTCAGTCTTCCATTCCCCTGTATCCGTACTACATTTGTATCACCCTCTTTTTTTGCCGACCATCGAAATCCTCCATCTTCATGAGGAAGTATATTTGCTTCACCGACTTGTATCTTCTTTTGATAAACAGTCCTACTTTCCCAAGGGATATTTTTTCTATAAGTTCGATTTAATATTCCACAGTAATAGGTATGGCCCGGTTTGATTTTTCCATTCAAAGAATTGTAGGCAAAACCGCCAGTGTAAAAATATCTCTTTTTAATATTTCCATCTTTAGAATCCCGAATATCCACTTCCCTTAAATTTAAAGACAAATCTTTATTTAAAATTTTACCTGTAAAGTTCTTATCTGCAAAATCTTCTACTGTGATTTCTCTGGGTTCTTCCGTTATGTATAAATAATATTTTCCATCAAGCTCATCACCGGAAGTCTCCAACTCAAAAAAACATTTTTCAATTTCAGGAATTGTGTATATTTTAAAATCTCTAATTTGAGCAATCCCCTCTGTGCTTTGAAGATTTGGATCCTGCACCACAGTAGTAGTATATTTATTGTAGTCCTCATCTCCGATGAATACTTTCGAATGATTGTAAATCGTATTCTTCCTGTCTCCATTTTTCCAAAATGCGTCTTCCCCTATCTTTTTAACGGAAGGCGGAATATTGACATCCCCAAGTTCATCACAAAAAGCAAAAGCACGCTTAGGAATTTCCTGCAAAGTGGAGGGTAGCTGCACATGCCTAATATTTTTCATAGCGTAAAATGACAAGCCATCTTCCCCCAACGTTTCAATTCCTTCTCCAATGATTACGGTACTGATTTTATCTTTATAAGTCTCCCAAAGGCGGCTGTGATTTACATCCATGGCGCCATAACCTTTAAAGCTCAAAGTCAGATTATTTCCTGAACCGGTGATTTCAAATTCTATATTCTCTCCGATCTTTCCTTTGGTAAGGGCTTTCTGAACAAGAACCTCCACTATTTCTTCTTCTACTATTCTATCTTTTATTTTTTTCTTGCATGTATTCTGGCCTTTCCCTCTTTTAAAGCTTTAAAAATAAACTCATTTTTAGTATTCTTACCGACCTGGACAATATCAGGATTCTCAGACCTTACACTAAGGATAGGAATCTCAGGATTCCCTGAAAAGGCATTCCTAAACATCGCCACTATATTCCCCTCTTCTCCTGCATAAAGCCCAAAATTATTAGTTCTATAACCAGCGTGTGTTGCAGAAATAATGAATAAGGAGAAATGCGTGGCTCTGATTTCTACGGATTTTTCTTCCTCGTTTAAGCTAATATCTTCTATTTTTTCCGCTTCCGCACCAAGTTCATCTAAATGAAAAATAGAGATATTATCTTCTCCGTCCTGAGCCCAAAAGGGTATCTGTGAAAAATTAACCATTGCTTCCCCTTTTGACGTATCCGGCTGAATTTCAACACCTTCTTTATCCAAAATACTAATATCTAAAATAATACTATCCTTCAGATTTCCTTCCGCTATCTTCTCAACTGCAGTCTCAACTTTCTTTTGCTCTTCTACTTTATTAACTACTTTAACTCTTAGCTTTGCATCCTTTGGGAATACACCCGGATCTGCCTTCACACTAAGCAAAATACCTGAAACCTCTTGTTCTTCATAAAAATACTCGTCTTGAGAATCAAGTTTTTCTGTGTCCTCCTGTAAATCCTCTTGTAAATCCCCTTGTAAATCCGCTTCTTGATTTACAGCTTCCGTCTCTACAAAAGTCACTGCTTCTCCAGAAAAATTTTCTGCAGGAACAATGGTAGAGTGGATACAAGACATAACCAAAAATAGCGCTAAAGCTGTTCTCAATTTTCTCATACTAATCTTTCCTTTCCTCAGTATGCCAATCCACATTTTTTCTTAAACAGAATACCATATCCATTATTTTCAAGCAAGAAATATAATTGTTTAACAAAAAAGCCCGGCTGGATAGTCGAGCTTTTTTTTTATATTCTTCACTTGTATAATAAAAATGATTTCGTTAAATAAAGTATGAAAAATTGATTTCGATACAAATTTCTCTCTTAATCTAACC